>JBDSBS010000104.1:0-2657 GCA_039921435.1 Planctomycetota bacterium
CGAAGACGCCGCCAAAATAACTGCTGTTCCAATACGCCTTCCGCGCAATCTCCTCCGCAATCCTGCGAGCCTCTTCCGCGGTATCTCCGAACACGATCACTCGCGTACCCTTATCCCTTTGAGGCAGTCTGCCATCCTCATTCGCTTTCTCTGCCTCGCCGGCTTGAATGCTTACGGCTCCTGGCACGGTGCCCTTCGCAAACTCTGACGGACTGCGGGCGTCAACGTACACCGCCGTCTTGTCTCCTTTGAACACGTACTCAAAACCTTGCAGGTCGGTTTGCACGGAGTTGCCCAAACCGCGCCAAACAGGTAGACCTAGCTGATAACGCCTCACATTTGTGTAACCTAGTTTGACAAGCTGTTCGGAGAGCCGCTTGCTCTTGCCACAAAACGGGCCGTTGCAATAAAGCACCATTGGGGTCGCTTTGTCCGGGTAGGCTTGCGTGATGCGCTCTACCTCTCTCTCGTACAGGTTGATGCTCCCTGGTATGTGCGCGATCGCGTATTCCTGAGCTGATCGCACGTCCAGTATGGGAGCAGTCCTGCTGACAAGAATGTTCTGGACTTCTTCGGTCGTCACCTCCGGCGTCTTCTGGCCGGCTTCTCCAAGAGTGGTTTGATGAACAGTTGGCTTCGATTGCGCCGCGGCATCGTCCGAGGGAACTCCTACGCACAGGACGATAAAGGCAACCGAAGGTAAAACATTCGCGAGAGTTCGTAGTTTGTTCATGGTTTCTCCCATCCTGGGTGGTCAAGTTGCTGCTGGTAAGGGTCTGCCGCGCTGCCGGGACATGAGTCTGTTCATCGGGGCTTAAGGCCCGGTCACAGCACGCACACTCGAGCCCGTAGACGACCCGTCTCGCTCAGTTGTCCGAGCGCAGCATCCACTGGCTCAAGAACCCCGCTGGCTGCGCCCCACAAGTAGTTCGGTGCGCCATGAGGGCGCGAATCGGACTTCGGTCGCGCCCTTGTAACATGAGGCGGCGGCTATTGGTCACGTCGCGGGTATGGTCAGGGTTGGTCCGGGTCTATTGTAAACACTAGTCCGGCGACATCGTTACACCCAGGCGTCGAATTATCGGAGGGCGATTCTTTCTGAACGAGTTCTTGATGGCGATCTTGCCACGCCGAAACGTGAACAGGTCGCATCCGGTGACTTCGACGCGCCTGCCATCCTTCAGTGTGCCAGTGAATGTCCACTCTGACACTCCGCGGTCCCCCTTGACGAGGTGCCGGGCACTGCCCCAGTGCGCATCGGGATATTGGGCGAAGACCGCAGCGTACGCGGCCCGCACGGCCTGCTGTCCCTCGTGCCGTTCCCCGTGGACGTGGTCGCCACCCGAGGCCTCGAAGACGCCGTCTGCCGTCATCATCGACATCAGTCCGTCCACATCATGACGATTCCACGCATCGGCGAATGCCGCCAGCAGTTTCTCAAGTTCGCGTTCCATAGACTGGCCAGGCTGGCCGACCTCCCCATCAGGTTGTCCCACCGCGCTGTCCGGCACGAGCCAGAATGAAGCAGCCACACCGCACAGCAGAACGAGTGCAAGTGCCGATATCGCACGCATCCTATTCTCCTTGAATCAGCGCCGAGGGCGCTGGCGTTTGGCCCGCCGTCCAACGGCCAGGTTCCAGCGCGGCAGCTCATTGTCGCTCCTGCCGCCGTGGCTGCAAACCGCTTTCGACGGCTCGTTCGCGCTCCGACTGCACGGCCGCACATTCAGGCCGGCATTCACCGACCGGGGCCTGGTGATTAGACACGTGCCGGATAGCCCGTGGGGTCTCGAGGATGCAGTGCCTCAAGCGGCCGTGCTAGCATCGGGCATTCTGCTGATCAGGGAGAGGCACATGGCAAAAAAGAAGCCCGCCCGCAAAAGCGTCAGGCCCCCTGCCGGGGCTGCGAAAGCGCGCAACGCGCCTCGGAGCCGACCGAAGGCGCCGGATCCGCTGCTCGCGCGGGTGAAGGGGGCCGAGCGGCGCACGATCGGCCGTGTCCAGATCGAGGTCGGAGGTGCCGGCGCCGCGCGCGTCAAGCGCATGGTCTATCCACCCGGATTTCGCTGGTCGGTTGACATGAAACCGATCGTCGGGACCGACCTGTGCATGCACGCCCACGTCGGCTTCCTGGCGCGTGGAGAGATCCATATCGAGTACGCCGACGGCTGTGTTGTGAAACACAGGGCTCCGCAGATTGTGGCGATCGAACCGGGCCATGACGGTTGGGTCGTTGGTAACGAGCCGGTGGTGCTGATCGAATTCGACTTCGAGAGTGACACGGTCCGCCGTCTCGGAATGCCTGAGACCCATCGTCATTCGTGATGGGCGCGCGAAACTCACCGTGTCTGCGTCACGCGCATAGGCGTCGGAGGACTTTTCCGGCGCGTGTCCAGATGCCCATTCAAACAAAAGGGCGATGACCTTTCGATCATCGCCCTTCGAGCTGCGGCAGTAGTTTCCTCCGGCTGAAGCCGGAAGCCGCGGGGTCGGAGAGACTAGTCGACTTCTTCCCTCGTGAACGCCTCTTCGGGCTCCACGAAATACTCCATCTCGCGCTCCAGCTCCAGTTCCTCCGGAGTCGGTGGCGGCGGCGGTGGCGGCTCGTCCGCCGGGATGTGCACGTGGCGGTAATACTCGAAGCCCGTGCCCGCCGG
>JBDSBS010000105.1:0-10505 GCA_039921435.1 Planctomycetota bacterium
CGAGAAGCGTGGCAGGGCGATCTGCTCGTCGTCGCGCACCGTGGCACCGTGCGTCAGGCTCTGCGAGCACTGTTGCAGTTGCCTTCGGGCAACGCCGATCCGTTCGCGGTCGAACTCGGCAGCCTCAGCGTGCTGCGACAGGCCGGCGCCTGGCAGCTCGACCTGCTCGGAGCGTTGCCGTGATGTTGCTCGAGGCCGCGGTGTGAGGCGGCTGCCATCAGACCGTCCACCTCGCTCTTGGCAGCGCAGCGCCGATGCGCGATCGTGCCGGTTCACCCATGATCCATCCGACGCCGCGCCTGCGCTTTGCTCCGTCCCCGACCGGTCCGCTGCACCTCGGTGGTGCGCGCACGGCGATGTACAACTGGGCCGCGGCGCGCGCGCTGGGGGGCAAGTTCTTGCTGCGCATCGAAGACACCGACCAGGCCCGAAGCAGTGACGCTTCGCTGCAGGTGATCCTCGAGGGTCTTCGCTGGCTCGGCATCGACTGGGACGAAGGGCCCCCGTTCGAGCAGTGCGGCGGCGGCGACTTCGGGCCCTACTTCCAGATGCAGCGGTTGCCGCTCTACAAACAAGTCGCCGATCGCCTGCTGGCCGCGCGGCACGCGTACCCGTGCTACTGCACGCCCGCGGAGATCGAAGCCGGGCGCGAGTTGATGAAGGCCGAGAAGGCAGGGTTCTACGGTTACAACGGCCGCTGCCGCGACCTCACCGCGGAACAGCGCGCGGCGTTCGAGCAGCAAGGCCGGCAACCCAACCTGCGCTTCCGCATGCCCGAAGCGCGCGTGCTCAAGGTGCACGATCTCGTGCGCGGCGAGGTCGAGGTCAACACCAAGGAACTCGACGACTGGGTCATGATGCGACCCGACGGCGTGCCGCTCTACAACTTCGCGTGCGTCGTCGACGACATGGGCATGCAGATCACGCACGTCGTGCGCGGCGAGGAGCACTTCTTGAACGGCATCAAGCAACAGCTGCTGTTCGAAGCGCTGGGCGCCGAGTGCCCGAAGTTTGCGCACATCCCGCTGATCCTCAACAAGGACGGCAAGAAGCTCAGCAAGCGCGACGCCGACACCAACATGCTCGATTACCGCGACAAGGGCTATCCGCGCGAGGCGGTGTTCAACTACATCGCGCTGCTCGGCTGGGGCTTCTCGGGCGACCGCGATCTGTTCACGCGCGAGGAGATGATCGGCGCGTTCCGCATCGAGGGCATCGGCAAGTCGGGCGCGAAGTTCGACGAAGAGAAACTCCGGTGGATGTGCGGCGAGTACGTGCGGCGTTGGTCGCCGGCCGAGTGTGTCGAGCGCGCGCGTCCTTGGCTCGAGACCGCCGTGCCCGAGGCCGCATTCACGCGTCATGCCGATTGGTTGCAGAACGTCGTCGCGTGCTACCAGGAGCGCATTGCGCTGCTGTCGGAGTTGGGCCCCAAGATCGGTTGGCTCTTCGCCGATCCCGAGATGGACGAAGCGGCCGCGAAGAACGTCGCCAAGGACCCGGCCGCCATGGGGTGGCTGCGCGGCTACGCCGATGTGCTCGCTGCGAGCAACGTGCCACCGAGCTACCCGCAGGATCGCGGCGCGGCGGACCGCGAGGTCACCTTGCCGTCCAAGAAGGACACGTCACAGCCGAACTGTGCGTTCGACACGCCGGCCCAGATCGAGGCTGCGTGCCGCGCCTTCACCGAGCGCCTCGGCGTCAAGTTCGGCAGCTTCGTGCATCCCGTGCGCGCGGCGCTGACGGGCACCGACAAGGGCCCGGGCTTGTTCGACGTGGTGTTCTTGCTCGGCAAGGACGCCTGCGTGCGGCGGCTGCGCCGGGTTGCCAACTGAGTTCACACTCAGCGCGGTTGCGGCTTGTCGTCCGGCGGTGGGAAGAGATCGCGCACCAGGCGCGCGACGTCGGTGTCCGTGGCACTCGCCAAGTGGAAGTAGGACATCGCCGCGGCTCGCCGCAGTTCTTCGCGCCGCGCCAGGACTGCTGCGGGCACGGAGCTTTCGACCTCGCCGGGTGGAGGCACGCTGCGGTTCCACAGCCACTCGTAGCGCGTCACGGGTAGCAGGCTCGCAAACAGCAAGCTGCCATACAGTGCCGCCGAAGCGAGGCGCCAATGCCACAGCGAGCGAGATGATGCGCGCAGCGGCGTGAGCCAGAGGAAGGTCACGGCGAAGCCCGACACCAACCCGCCGACGTGCGCGGTGTTGCTGATGAACGGGATCAAGAAGCCGATGACGAGGTTTGCGACGATCAGACCGAGCAGGCGGCGCGGACCTTCGAAGTCGAGGAACGAGAACAGGTGGCGCCCCGATCGCATGTTCATGGCGACGAGTGCGCCCATCATGCCGAACAGTGCGCCCGAGCCGCCGACCACCGAGCCGAAGGGGCGATAGAGCAAGCAGACGGCGATGTGGCCACCGACTGCTGCGACCAGGTAGAGCACGCAGAACCGCAGGCTGCCGAGCGAACGTTCGAGAGCTGGGCCGATGCTCATCAGCATCAGTGTGTTGAAGCCGAGGTGCACGATGCCGCCGTGCAAGAACGCCGCCGCGACGAGGCGCCACGCTTCGCCGTTGGCGACCGCGAACGGACTCAGCATGCCGAAGGCGTCGAGCTTCTCGATGGTCGGCTCGAACGGGTTGGTCAAGAACGCCAGGGTCACGTAGGCGAGTGCGATGACGAGCGTGGCCGGGATCTCATCGGCGTGGGTCAGCAGGTCCTTCATGCGCCACCTCGACGCCGCCACAGGCGCACGCGCGCGAGCGCGCGAAACCAGTTTTCCTCGGCGGTCAGTTTCTGCTTGGGCGGAGCCGCCGCTTCGGTCCAGGCTGCCGATGCGCCCGCCAGGTCCCCGGTCGCGGCCAGCGCTTCGCCGAGCCAGTGCTGGCTGCGGCGGCTGCCCCCGTGCCGTTGAGCGTGTGCTTTGAGCAGCAAAGCCGCGTGGTTGTGGTCACCGAGCAGGTGTAGCGCGCGACCGGCATGGAGCTGCGCGTCGCCGAAGGCGTGGCCTGAATCGATCGCTTCGGCAGCCGCGAACTCCTGCACGGCCGCCGGCAGTTGGCCGTGGCGGAACAGCAGCAGGGCAAAATGGTGGTGGGCCGAGGCCACGCCGGGATCGAGTTGTACCGCGCGCTGCAGATGGGGGGCGGCGGTCGCGACGTCGCCGCGCTGCAGCGCCAGGCGACCGACCTCGAGGTGCTTCGCAGCCGACTCGAAGTGACGCAGTTCGCCGAGCGCGCGCAGCAGCGGGCCGCGGTCGCTCGTCACGGCCAGCTTCGTGCGGTGTGCCATGAGCCGCAACCAGGCCGGAAAGGGCGGATAGAGCAGCGCCAGCACGAGGCCGGCCACCGCAAGCCCGATCAGCACTCGCCCGAGCCACGTCGAGCCCGACTGGGCCAGGCGCACGGCGAGCACGGGGTCGCTCTGGTGCAAGAGCCACAACAGCACTGGTACCGCAGCCGCGATCCAGACCGCGGCGAGTGGCAGCGAGGTCCAGATGGCGCGCGGTCGCGGCACGGTGGTCTGCACGGTGGCCGACGCGGCAGGCGGGGGTATGGACGACGGCGAGCTGTCAGTCATCGCTGCGCACGAACGTGCCCTTGTCCTTGTCCTTCGTGACGCCCGGGAACTGCAGCACGCGGTTGTGCATGGCGACGTAGACCCCGGGTTTCAGGATCTGCACCGCGAGCAGCGCCTCGGTCAGGTTCTGCAGCGCATCCGTGTTGCGCATCACGTACGGCCGCATGGCGCCCGTCAACACGATCGGCACGCGCGGCGCGCCGAGCAGGGCGTAGACGCGGTCGCCGGTCTTGGCCAGGCGGTCGGTGCCGTGCACGATGACGACGCCGTCGTGGGCCTCGACCATCGACGCCGTCGTGCGCGCGATCAGGTCGTGGTCCTGCTCGTTCATCTCGAGGCTGTCCTTGTTCATGAGCTGGATGCGTACGACCTCGACGCCCTGCAGCTGCAGGCTCGCGAGCACGACGTCGATCACGCTGGCGCGGTTGTCGAGCACGCCCTGCAACTCGTCGTAGGTCTTCTCGATGGTGCCGCCGGTCGAGATCAGGGCGATGCGCTTCTTGGTGACCACAGGCCGCACAGCATCGCGCAAGGGCGGGCCTCTGGCCAGCCTTCTCGGCGACTCCGAAGCGAGTCCGAAGGGGCCGCGTGTTTGGCCCCGCGCAACCTTCCTGCTACAACACGCGCGTGTTGTACCGCAACCTCGGCGCGTCCGGTCTCAAGGTCAGCGCCATCGGTCTCGGCTCCTGGCTCACGATCGGCACCACGGTCGACGGCAAGGCGACGAAGCAGCTCGTGGCCGCCGCGTTCGAGCGCGGCGTCAACCTGTTCGACACGGCGGACGTCTACAACCACGGCCAGAGCGAACAGGCACTCGGCGCCGCGATCGCTGGCTTGCCGCGCCATCGGCTCGTGCTGGCTACGAAGTGTTACTTCCCTATGAGCGACGATCCCAACGACCAGGGGCTGTCGCGCAAGCACATCCACGAGTCGATCGCGGCGTCGCTGCGGCGGCTGCAGACCGACTACGTCGATCTCTACCAGTGCCACCGCTTCGACGAACACACGCCCATGCTCGAGACGGCGCGAGCCATGCACGACCTCATCGTGCGCGGCTCGGTGCTCTACTGGGGCACGAGCCAGTGGACGGCCGAACACATCGAGGAGGTTACCGAGCTGTGCCGTCGCGAAGGTCTGCACGCGCCGATCAGCAACCAGCCGCTTTACAACCTGTTCGACCGCGGCATCGAAGCCGCAGTGGTGCCGACGTCGCTGCGGCTAGGCATCGGACAACTCGTCTATTCGCCGCTCGCGCAGGGTGTCTTGACGGGCAAGTACCAACCCGGAGCCGGCGTTCCCGCCGGTTCGCGCGCGGCGGATTCGCGCAGCAACCAGTTCGTCGCGCGCTACATGACCGAGGCGCGGCTCGAGCAGGCGCAGCAGCTCGTGCAGTTGGCGAACGAACACCACCTGTCGGCGATGCAGCTCGCGCTCGCGTTCTGCCTGCGCCATCAGGGTGTCACGTCGGTGCTGGTCGGCGCGCGCCACAGCGAACAGCTCGACGGCAGCCTCGCTGCCCTCGGCGTGGCGATCGGCGACGAACTACAGCGAGACATCGACCGCATGTTCCCCGCGTGAGCACGCTCCCCGACAAATCGGTGGCCCACACGCCCCCTGATCCGGGCTCCCTCCGCGGCCGACCGTCCGGCGCCGTGCAGAACCCCCCCGTGTTGCTGCGCCTGCCCGACGCCGCCGCGCTGAAGCAGATGTTCCAAATGCGCTACGGGCCAGCCGACCGACTCAGCTGGGGCCCGTCGCTGCGCGCCGCGTGCCGCTACTACACGCCCGACGACGTCTACGAAGCGCTCGTTGCAGGCCTCGTGGCACCGGGCATGGCGTGGCTCGACGTCGGCTGTGGCCGCCAACTGTTCGCCAGCAACCACGCCCTCGCGCAGGCCCTGTCGCAGCGCTGCGCGCGGCTCGTCGGCGTCGACCCCGACCCGACGTTGGCCGAGAACCCGTGGGTGCACGAGAAGGCCGCGTGTGGCATCGACCGCTTCGACGGCAAGGGCGAGTTCGACCTCGTCACGCTGCGCATGGTGGCCGAACACATCCCGACGCCGGAGGCCGCCGTGCTCGGCATCGAACGCGCCCTGTGTTCCGGTGGGCTCGCGGTCGTCTACACGGTGTTCGCCGGCTCGCCGGTGCCGCTGCTGACCCGGCTCGTGCCGATGTCGCTGCGACACGTCGTCAAGTCGTGGTTGTGGGGCACGCAGCCGAAGGACACGTTCCCGACCTGCTTCCGCATGAACACGCGCAGCAAGCTCGCACGGCTGTTTGCCGGCGTCGGCATGCAGGAGGCGGCGTTCTTGCGGCTGGATGATTGCCGCACGTTTGCGCGGTTTCGGTGGCTGTGCGAGCTCGAGCTGCGGGTGTTGCGGTTGTGCCGCGGCGTGGGGATGCCGTATCCGGAGCACTGCTTGCTGGGGATCTATCGCAAGCCGTGATAGGGGTTGCGGCGCCGACCGCATGCGCGACAGGATTCGCCCGCACTCCTTTGCAGCAGGGCAGCTGGCGGCGCACCGGCCGCGATGCCGGGGCTCGAGAGACTGCCGTTCGCTCGCGCGCCCTACTGGTATTCGAAGCGCAGCACGTGGGCGAGGTGCACGGAAACTACACCCGTGGCCTCCGTCGGATGGCCTTCGACGAGGGCCATGTCGAGGGTCGGGATCGACGCGGCGGTGGTCCACTCGATGGCGTTGCTGGTCGCCACCTGCATCCAGTCGATCCACTGGGTGGTCATGGTCAGGGCCAGCATCGCGGGCGTGCCCGGAACCTTGAGCAACACGTCGGCGCGACCGCCCTCGCTCGGCGTGGTTGCGTCGGGCACGAAGACATCGGCGACTACGGCGTCGAGTGTGCTGAGGAACACGTCGCAACCGGACGCGGCGTTGAACCCGAGCAACGACAGCGGCACGCCCACCGGGCTCTTGGTGCCGAACGCCGCGAGGCCGAGGCCCCACGGTGTGCCGTAGGCGAAGAAGTGGGCATAGCCACCGGGCAGTAGCGTGCGTTGCGCGACAGCGCTCCACTGATGATTGGTGCCGCCGTAGCTGCCGCAGCCACCGCCGAGGTCGGTGACGGTGCCCTGGATGTCCTCGAACTCGGCATCGGCCATCCACCAGTTGGCGTTCTGGCCGGCGTTCGGCTGGCCTAGGACGTCAATGCACAAAGTGCCGCCTGTGTAGACAAACGGCGTCTGCAGCGGGATGCGCACGATGTTGTTGGTGGACCATGTGACGACGGGGCCGGTGGCTGGCGGCGCGGTTGGCGGTGAAGTCGGCAACACCACAGTGCCCGAGAACACCGTGACGTCAGGGGTACCAGCGTTGGCGCTGAAGGTCGACGAGCATGCGAGTGTCGAGTTGGGCGAGATCGACATCCGCACGGTCAGGTTGGCGGTGCCGCCCTGGTAGGTCTGGTTCGCTGCTGTGCGCCGGAGCTCGATGGCGGTCAACGTTCGACCGACGAGCGACGTCAGGTGCGAAGCGCCGATCAGCGTTTGCTGCCGCAGTTCGCGGCTGGCGCCGGCGATTCGCTCGTAGCTGATGGCGTCGTTGGTGGCATACGCCGATGGCACGACGAGGTACGACGGTGATTGGGCGAGGAGGTCAGCTGCCGGTAGCAATGCCGTGAGGGAGGCAAGACAACGGATCGAGTGCATGGTTCGATGGTTGGTCAGGGGTGATGGCGGTGAGGTTGAGAAGGTCGGTATCGGCGGTTGGTCAGGGAGAAGGTGCTATGACTTCGACGTAGATCACTCGGCGGTTGAGTCCCTTGCCCACGCTGATGGTGATGATCGTCCCGGGTGGAACGGGGGGCACAGGAACCGTGACTGCCTTTCCCGGCGGAACGGGATAGGAATCGGTCTTGCCCGAATTTGATCCAACTTGAACGCTCGGGTCGTTCGTGCCCACCTCGACTTGAACGCTGCCCCCCTGCGCGGTGGACGATGGGCCCCGGATCTCCTCTCCGCCTTGTGAGTTCATTTCAGTGAGATCATTTGATGCGCCGGAGTTCGCTGGCGCGAGTCTGGAGGTGGGCCGCGAGCGTTGGATCGCTGTTCTCAATCTGCTGCGCGACAACCTTGGCGAACAGCCGCCGATTCGGCACCTCATGCCCAGCAAGCAGTGCATCGCAGATTCGCTCCATGCCCTGCCACAAGATTCTGTCTCTCGGATAGGTGTCGTCGAGCAGGCTCACAAACGTCGGCGCCTTCTCCATCAGTTCCTCGATCGGCGCCTTTACCGCCAAACGCCGCAGCTCATCGAGGTCCGCGTCGCCCGTCGGCACCAACGGCTCATCCACGGGCGCGGCGCGACCAACCGCGTTCGCCCCTATCGCGTAGCCGCACGCCCCACCGACGCCCGTGCCGAGCACAAACGTCGTCCCAGCAATCAGGAACGCGCGCCGCGTCGAGATCGAAGGTGGGTCGGGCCGAGGAGCAAGAAGATAGACAGCGTCGAGGCGCATAAGCACTCCGGGCAAATCAGGCTGTCGGCGGCATGGCCGACAGCACGAGAGCCCGAGCATCGTCGCCTGCGCAATTGACGAGTGTCAAGAAGGGTGTGGCTCTCGCATTGAGCATCCAAGGTTTCGAACATGCAAGCTGTTGGCGTGGCTGAGCGATGAGACCACAAAGTATTGTGGATATTTGGGTTGTACAAGGATGCGCCTCTCCGTACCTGAGGTGGATGCTTAAATACCATCGCAGGCCGGAAAGGCGCTTCCAGGAACACCATCGTGATCGAGGTCCCCAAGGAACTCAAGGCCGTGGTCACGCCGGTCCTGGCGTTGATCGAGGAATTGAAGCGACCGCTGGGGATGCTGCCATGAACGAACTGCAAGCCACCAACCGCACCGCGGTCAAGAGGGCCGCTTGATCACAACGTTGCTCAATGCGAGAGCCACACCCGTCAAGGTGGACCAGTCGATGGCGCTGGCCAGCGTGCTCTCGCTGCCCGGTGGCGCGCGACTAGGGGGCACCGCTGCCTTGAAGTTTCATCTCAATTGATGGACAGCGGCGACGCCGCGGGCAGCAGGAGCGTCGCTGACAAAGGCGGGATTTCGTGCAGCGCGTGGTTGACGTGTTCTGTGCGCGCGCGGCGTCTGCTGTGGCAGAAGTGCCGGAAGTCCTTGTATATGGTTGGGCAGGCTTCGCGCAGCGCGAGTGCCACCCGTTCTTGAAGTCGTCGTTGGGGGCGACGCCATGGGCAATGAGATCTGCCTTGCTGAGCAGCAAGTCGCCGGTGAGTTCGATGATGGGGCGGGGTGCGGGAGAGCCGGAGGAACGGTTGCGTGTGGCGTGCCATTTCTGGTGCGCTGTGCGCAGCGAGCCCCCGACTTGTGCGTTGATGGAGACGGACTCGGGACCAGGTGCGACTCGCAATCGCTCGCGACCGCACGTACACAGCACTCCTTCCCATCCACACGTGCCCGCATGCCGACCCTACGCCCGCTGCTCCCCTTCTTGTGTCTCTGCTCTCTGGCCTTCGCTCAGGAGGCGGCGGTTGCCGAAGCACCCGCGACCAACCCGATTCCGCCCGACATCGCCCAGCGCATCCAGGCCGAGGGCATTGGCAAGAGCCAGGCCATGCGGCTCCTGCGGGACCTGACTGGCAAGGTCGGCCACCGCTTGACGGGCTCCGACAACTTCACGAAGGCGTGCAACTGGGCCGAGGCTGAGTTCAAGGCCATGGGCCTGAAGAACGTGCACCAGGAGAAGTGGGGCGAGTGGAAGCTCGTCTGGAACCGCGGTGCTTGGATCGGTCGCATCACGAACCCGGTGCAGATCGACATGTACGTCGCCACCGACGCGTGGACCGCCGCGACGAAGGGCTTGCAGAAGGGCGCGTTCGCCGCCCAACCCGCGAGTGCTGAAGAGCTCGATGCCGCCGCGCTGAAGGGCAAGTGGGTGCTCAGCAAGAAGCTGCCGCGCGGACCGGTTCGCGAAGCTTGCGAGGGGGCCGGCATTCTCGGCTTCGTCTACCGCGCCGGTGATCCCGACAAGAACTTCCCGACGCGCGTGCGTGTGTTCGGCAGCAACATGACGGCGATGAAGCCGATCGACCAGGTGCCTTTGATCCCGCAGATCGCGGTGCAGGCCGACCACTTCGACCAGCTGTTCGAATTGTTCGAAGCGGGCAAGAACCCGATCGGCGAGTTCGACATCCAGAACAGCTTCCGCGACGGCCCGATCGAGCTGAACAACGTGATCGCCGAGATTCCCGGCACCGAGAAGCCCGACGAAGTGGTCATCGTGTGCGGCCACCTCGACAGCTGGCACCAGGTGCAGGGCACAACCGACAACGGCACGGGCACGACGTCGACGATGGAGGCTGCGCGCATCCTGGCGGCGGTAGGAGCCAAGCCAAAGCGCACGATCCGCTTCTGCTTGTGGGGCGGCGAAGAGGAAGGTCTGCTCGGCAGCCGCGGCTACGTGCAGCAGCACCGCACCGAGATGCCCAAGGTCTCGGCCGTGTTCAACCACGACACTGGCACTAACTGGGCGCAGTCGCTCGGTGTCACGGCGGCGATGCACGAACAGCTCGCGCCCGTGTTCGCCAACGTGAGCCGACTGTTGACTTCGCCCGAGCCGGACTTCGAAGGTGTGGTGTTCGAGCTCAAGACCATCCCGCGCGTGTCGGGCGGCGGTGGCAGCGATCACGCGTCGTTCATCGCGGCGGGCGTGCCCGGCCTCAACTGGGGCCTGCGCGGCCGCAGCAACTACTTCCAGCACACGTGGCACACGCAGTGGGACACCATCGACAACGCCATCGAGGAGTACCAGCGCCACACGAGCACGGTCATCGCGATGGCCGCGCTCGGCACCGCCAACCTCGAGAAGCTGCTCGACCGCGAGGGCGTGTCGGCCGGTGGCGGCGGCGGCGGGCGCGCGGCCCAGTCCAAGGCGTTTGCTGAAGGCTGGC
>JBDSBS010000106.1:0-4328 GCA_039921435.1 Planctomycetota bacterium
ACTGTCGAAGGCGGACTGGGCCTCCGTGCCGCTGCGCTGCAGTTCGCTCTGGCCGAGCACTGCCAAGACCGCCAGTGGCAGCAGGAACGTGCCGAGCGCCAACAAGTAGCGGTGTCTTAGACGGGAGCGCGTGGGTCGCATGAGGGCCAAACAAGCTCGGTGCGTGCTCGCGCAGCGTATCCGGGCGCGGTCCCGCCGTGTAGCGAGGGGCATAGTGGCTCGAGAGCCCGTCGCGCCACCTGATGGACGTTTGCCCACTCCGGATCGTGCACGGCTTCACGATTCCGCGGTGTAGCAGATCACTCGGCTTGGGCTTCGGCTTCGGTGCCGACCCGGTCGTTGCGAGCTCGGGCGAAGCCGCGGCGGCCGCCGCTGAAGAACTCGAGGAAGGAGCGACCTTCGGGCGCCGTGCCGCACGTCGCCGCTAGGAGCGCTGCCTGGGCCCGGCTGCGCAGGTTGCCGCGGCCGTGGAAGACAGCGCGGAAGCACCGCTTGAGGTCGGCGATGGCGGCCGGTGCCACCCCTTGCCGCCGGATCCCAACGACGTTGAGACCGCAAATGTCGTTGCGGTCGGCGGCGATGGCGAACGGGGGGACGTCGTACGAGATCGACGCGTTGCCGCCGATCATCGCGCCGCGGCCGATGCGCACGAACTGATGCACGCCAGCGCCGCCGCCGACGAACGTCGTGTCACCGATTTGCACGTGTCCGGCCAGCATCACGTTGTTGGCGAGCGTCACGAAGTTGCCGATCGTGGTGTCGTGGCCGACGTGGCTGTGCGCCATCAAGAAGCAGTCTTGGCCGATCGACGTGACGCCATCTTGTTTGGTGGGGCGGTGCACCGTGACACCTTCGCGCACCACGGTGCGGTCGCCGATGCGAACGCGGCCCGCCTTGCCTTGTGGTATACGCATCTGCGGCAGGCCCCCGATGACGGCGAAGCTGTCGATAGAGACAGCGTTGCCGACTTCGGTGCCCGATCGCACGATGGCGTGGGCTTCGACCTTGCAGTCGTCGCCGAGTTGCACGTCGGCCTCGAGCAGGGCGTAGGCTCCGATCTGGGCGTTGCTGCCGATCACGGCGTCGGGATGCACGATGGCGGTCGGATGAATAGGCAAGGCGTGGGTCCTTTGCGGCGCCGTTCACACGGCGAGGGATCGCGCGGGTGGGGGTCGCTGGGCGCCTCGATTGTAGTGGATTCGCGGCCGCCGCACGTCGGATTGTCGGAGGTTCCCACTCCGGACCGCTCGGTGGTCTTGCGCCCCTGGCGTCAGGCCAGACCGCGCCCTCAGGCGGCCGTCAGTTTGAGGCCCAGAATGGCGACCAGCAGCAGCAACAAGAACCCTACGCGAGCGGCGGTCACGGGCTCGGCGAACAGCACGATGCCGCACAGGGCCGTACCGAAGGCGCCGATGCCGACCCACACGGCGTACGCGGTGCCGATCGGCAGGTCGCGCGCCGCGACTGCGAGCAGCCACATGCTGCTGGCCAGCGTGATGGCGACGAAGGTGGTCGGCCAGGGCCGCGTGAAGCCGGCCGTGTACTTGATACCGACGGCCCAACACACTTCGAGCAAACCGGCGATGGAGAGGATCAGCCAGGGCATGGGGTGCAGCAGAGCCGGAGGAACTCGGCGGTCGGCGTTGCACCGACTCGACCTTTGGTTGCGGCCGCCGCCGCGCGGAGATTCACTGCACGAAGAACGAGTATGCGTCCGTCAGCGTGAACAACGGATTCGGGCAGCCACCTGGGGCCAGGAAGTCCAAGCCTTGGATCAAGATCTGCGTGCCGATGTTCACGGGCGTTAGCGGCAGTGAGATCGTGTGCTGCACGCCGCCGAAGGTGCCGCCGGTCAGGAAGGCGAACTCGTGCATGACGGTGCAATTGCAGAACGGCAAGCCGAGCGGCGTGAGGCCGTAGCCGACGAAGGCGAAGCCCTGCGCGTTGGACACGGTCGTGACGACATCGGTGCCGGTCTGGCCGTTGCCCGTCGCGGTGATGTTGGCCACGCCGCACGAGGCCGGCAGCTTCTGCAGCGTGGTGGGCCTTCCCAGGTAGCGCACGCCGCGGAACACCTGGTTGGCACCGGGCATCGCGATCGACGTGACCACCGAGGCAGGGCCTGTGTCGACGACCGTGACGAGTTCGACCATGAGGTTGGGGAACGTGTAGTTGGCGGTCGCCCACAGCGTCGTGACGCCGCTCGACTTGAACCCGGTCAGGCCGCGGCAACCGGTGCCGCCCGGCAGCGCGAGCACATACTGCAGTGTCCAGGGAGCGCTGGGCACATTGGTCGGCTTGGTCCACTTCTGGATGCCGCCGCTGGCGCCAGTGCTGTCGTCGGCGACGTAGAGCGTGTCAGGGTCGGCGAAGAAGTGGTCATAGGGCGAGGTTGGCGGTGCGACCGCAAAGCCGTTGAGCAGCGTGATCGGTTGCGTGATCGAAGTCGGCAGCCCCGTGCCGACCGCGCACACGCCCAGGAATACTGTCGAGGCGCTCGACGTGTAGAGCTGGCCGTTGTAGATGGTTGCTGTGCGCGTATTGGTCGGCGCGCCGGCGTTGAGGCCAAGTGAGGTCGTGGCGCCGAGATTGGCGACGAACCGGATGCCGTTGCTGCCGGACGCACCCGTGCCCGAGGTCCAGAAGCGTTGCCCGTCGTCGCTGACCACCGAGCGCATCGGCGCGCTGCTGCTCGCAGCACCCGAGTAGGCGTCGATCAGAGCCGTGCTCGTGTCGACACTGCCGAGCACATCGACGCGCGCGATGACGCGCGGCACCGTGGCCGAAGCCGTTTGTGGCACCGCAGCGAGGCCTGGCGCCGCGCCGTAGCCGGCGAGCGTGAGGAAGATGCCGTTCGACGAGACGTTCACGTAGCCCTCAGAGGTCGCCGAGCCCGAGTTCGTGAACGGTTGGTTGAGGCCGCTGGCCGCGGTCGGCAGCGGAATCGACTGTACCAGTACACCGCCCGGAGTGAACTCGTCGAGAAACGTCGGCGCCGCAGCGCTCGTCAGAGCAGCGGAGCCGTCGCCGATGCGCACGACGATGAGGTTGCCGAATGTCAGTGGGGCCTGGGCTGTTGCGAGGGTCGCGAGGCAGAGGGCGACGAGGGGAGAGAATCTGCCGGGAGCAGGGAGCATGTTCATTGGTTGGAGTGTGAGGCGGTACTGTGGGGACCCTGGACTGTCCGAACACTGGCGAATCGGCCCATCGAACACGAACGCACGGTTCGTGTCGACTGCGGCGCGCGCGTGTCTTCGGCGGAAACGCCACCGGTACGCCAGAGCGGATCGATCGCCGAGCTGGAACTGCCGCGGGCGAAGCCAGTTCATTTGCGGTGCTCAAGGGCCACGACGTGATCTTCCCGCGACTCGTGAACATGTCGCCAGGCCAAGGTCAAACGAGCGTGAAGCTGCGTCACTGCGAACTCCGCGTCATCGGTCGATGTGCACCAGCGTGAACGAGTGCACGCGCACGGGCAGAGTCGCGGTCGCTGTTGCTCGCATGGCGAAGACCACTAGCTGCCCCGGCGTTGCCACGATGAAGGAGCCGGGCTCTGATCCTGCCTCGAGTTGCGGTGCGCGTATGACCGCTGCCGCCTCGGGTGACACTTCGCATCGCCATACACCGGCAGGCACGTGGATCGACAACTCGGCGCCTGCCTCGGTGCGCAGCTCGAGAGCCAGCGGACCGACGGCTGTCGGCACCGCCGTAGCAGTGCGTTCGCCAAACCATCGACCCGCTTCGGCGAGGTGCATCGCGCGGCGGGCTTCGGCCTCGGCATCCGCGGTCGGCGGCTGGTGGCGCCGTTGCAGCGGCTCGGGCAACACGTAGGCGCCGAACAACCAAGCTGGCACTTCGATGCGCTGCTCGTAGCGCCGCACGCCGGCACGTCCTTCGAGTCGCACCCACAGCGGCGACACGAGCGACTCGGTGCGGCCCGGCAGCACTTCGCGGACTCCGAGGTCCAGCAGCACGCAGCGATAGCCGTCGAGGAAGCGCGGGTCGTCCTCGAACTCGGCGGCGCTGACGAACACCGGCAGCGGCAGGCCCGGTGGCGGCGCGAACAGCATCAGATCGGGAGCCTGATCCATCACGTAGCGGCCGTTGCCGCGCAGGTGTCCCGGTGGCAGCGGCGTGCCTGGGCGCACGGTGCGCAGCCACGCCGGGGCCTCTGTCGTCGCGATCGTGCGATCGCAGAGGCCGAGCATGTCGAGGGCCGGCAGCTTGGCGTAGTACGGCAGCGCGCCGGCGGCGTCGACGGCGAAGCGAGGCTGCTGCGGCCCGAATGCCGAAGCCATCACTTCGCCGAGCACCTTGCCGCGCCATTC
>JBDSBS010000107.1:0-6508 GCA_039921435.1 Planctomycetota bacterium
GCGCCACCGTCGATGTGCCAGCGCTCGAGATCGCCGGCGTCTCGAAAGCACAGGGAACCGACCACCGGCTCGACGGCCAGTTCGCTTGTGCGATCCAGCAACCGCTGCACGCGCTGCACTTCGACCGCTTCGACGACCGGCTTGCTCGGTGGGTCGGTCTCGGGTGCCCGGTACAGCGACATCGGCAACAGGAGCTGCATGGCGCGGCGGCGCAGATGCCGTTGCGCAAGCGAGTCGGCTTCGATCAACGCCTGACTCAGCCACTGTTCGCCGCTGCGCGCGATTGCCACGACATCGCCACTCTCGGCATGCGCGGCGATTTTGGCGGCCAGGATGCGCGCGACGCGGTCGTCGCCGGTGGGCCCTGTGCTCAGCACACCCTGCCAATCACCGAAGTAGAAGGCGCGGTAGCGCGCGATCTGCGCTGCATCCAGGGGCTCGGCGCCGAGACGTTCGTAGGCCGTCCGCGCCTGCTCCAGTTCGCACGTCACGGCCTCGACGTACCCGCGCAGACCGCGCGGCCGATCGACCACGGCAAGGCGTCGCGCGTGCTGCAAGGCGGCGGCACACGCGGGCGCATCGAACTCGATAGCGCGCTCGGCGGTGCCCAGGTGCGCCGCAATCAGGGTCTGCGCCGGCACGCGCGCTGCTGCTTCAAACCGCTCGAGGCACGCGGCGCGAGCTCCGTCGACAACGAACGTGTTCGCTGCCGCATCGGCTGTTCGCAGGCCGGCCGCCACGTCGTCTGCGGCGCACGCGCAGCGCATGGCTTGCTCGTACAGTTCGAAGCGAAGTGCGGGCGAACGCGCGGGGTCCGCGGCCGCGGTCGACAGTCGCTCGCTCGCCGCCACAGAGCTTCGCTCCACCAACAGCGTCGCGAGCACGTCGAGCAGCTGGGCCTGCACTTGCGCGCGCGCAGCCGCGTCGGGCACGGGCAATCGTTCTCGGGCAGTCGACTCGTGTGCGAAAAGCACCGGGAATCCGATCGCGGCGACCGCACACGTTGACAGCAGGGCACACATGTTCATCGCGCTGCGGCACCGCGTTCCTCAGACCATGCGCACCTACGGCTTCGGGGCCCGGGTCGTCGACAGCGACAGCGTTGCCGATAACTTCGCCACGCACGGTACCTGGGACATCAACGGCTTCGAGTTCTACGTATACCAAATGGGCACGCTGACTCCGTCGATCAACGACGTGCGCGTCTCGATCTACGATGGCCAACATCTATCGCACGATCCTCCCGATCCCGGGCGCAAACGCCCGCTGCGGTCCCACACTGTATTCGGCCCCACGGATGCGAAAGCGTAGCGACCGCAACCGTACTGCCAACACGTCACCCGGGCGAACCAGCCGGAATCCCTGGTTCGAGGCGAGGCCGTAATCCTCTGCAGACCCGGGAGGATCTCGCACAAATCCGCGTCTTCCGCCGGCAGATCGGTTAGATCTGTAGTCCCACGCCCCAGAAAAGGATCCTTATGAACATTCGTCACCTCGTTGTCAGCGTTTTGTGCACAACCCTCCTCACGGCCCTGGTGCCCGCACAGGAGCCCGGCAAACCCGCCCCCAAGCCAGCACCCGCGGCCCCCGCCAAACCAGCTCCCGTCTTCGTCATCACCAACGTGCACGGCAAGCATGAGGTCATGACCAAGGAAGCCCTCGACGCCAAGAACAAGCAGCTCGCCGACGAGTACGCCAAGGCGATGCAGACCTACGAGAAGGAGAAGGCCGCAGCCGATGCCGCCAAGACCAAGTTCGACGGCAAGGCACCCAAGAAGGCCACCGTCGAGACCGTCGGCGGCGAGTTCCCGAGCAAGGAAGCCGCCGATGCCGCGATGAAGAAGATGGACGAGAAGGCCAAGGAGCCCAAGAAGGAAGAGCCCAAGAAGGACCCGAAGAAGGGCAAGGACTCGAAGCCAGCTCCTCACAAGTGAGCGGCAGCACGCGCCATCATCGCGCCGAGGCCGCCGGCGGTGCGGCCTCGGGATGTTCTATGCGCAAAAGGCGCCAGCCGTCGATGGCAAACCCGAGCCCGAAGCCGGGCTCGCAAGCCCAGGCCTCACGAGCCCGCCGGTGCCCGCACGATCGTATCGCTGCGCACGGGTTTGACGGGCACTTGCACGACAGGCCGGTCCGTAGCGATCGGCCTGCCACACGCGAGTGTTTGTAGCGACGGGCCGCAGATGCGCGCCTGACACGGCCCCATGCCGGCGCGACAGCCTACCTTGATCGCCCGCAACGAACTGCCATGCAGCGCCGCGGTTTCGCGAGCGCGCCACAGCGGAACATCCTCGCAGCGGCACACGATCGTGTCCGGCTGCGCGAGTTCGTAGAGCCCCGGCAACGGCGCGAACGCGCGCAGCATCGCGTCGCTGGCCCGTCGTTCTCTCGCCGCACGCTTGGCGTATTCGGTCCGCATCGGCGTGCCGCGCAGATCGCGCAGGATGGCCGCCGCCGCCACCTGGCCCTCGGCCATGGCCACTGCGGCGCCGCCGATGCCGCAGATCTCACCGGCCGCGAATACACCGCCCACCGACGTGCGCTGCTCGCCATCCACCGAAAGGTAGTGGCCACCGCGCGCGTCGTCGTAGCGCGATGCACAACCGAGCAGCAAGCCGAGCTCGACTGAAGGGACCAAACCGAAGCCCGCGCCTATGACGTCGACCTCGATGGTCTGCGCCGTGTCGCGCCGTGGCCGACCCTTGCCGTCCACCTTGCCGATCACGGCGCGCTGCACGCGGCCGTCGCCTTCGCAAGCGAACACCGTCCACCCCCAGCGCAACCGCACGCCAGCGGCGAGCAGCTTGCGCCCGTACCAGGCGGCTTCACGCAGCCTCGCACCGTTGCCGAGCACCGCGGGCAGTGCCCTCAACGCGCTCCAGCGCGAACTCGCTTCGAGCGCGGCTAGGACCTTCACTCCGGCACTCAGCAGCGACGTCACCGTCGGCAACAGCAGCGGACCCGAACCGACGACGAGCGCCCGCTTGCCTGGCACGACAGCAAACCCACGCACCATGACCTGCAACGCTCCGGCGGTGAGCACGCCGGGCAGCGTCCACCCTGGGAACGGGATGCAGCGGTCGTAGGCGCCGGGCGCCAACACCATGCGCTGGCAGCGCAGCAGCCACGACTCGCCGCCCTGCTCGAACCAGAGCCGTCCCGGTTTGGCATCCCAGACAGTCGCACCGTGGCGCACGGGCACGTTCGCGTCGACGAACCCGCCGACGAGATCGTGGCCCTGACGATGGCTCGGCGGTTCGGCAATCTGGCCGCGATTGACTGCGCCTCCGGGCAACTGTCGGAAGATCTGGCCCCCGGGTTGTTGGCCCTCGTCGAGCACGAGCACCGATACACCAGCGCGCGCCAGTGCGTTGCCCACGGCCATGCCACCCGGGCCGGCACCGACGATGCCCACATCGGCGTCGAGTACCCGCTCGGCCGTCACGGCTTACCTCCTCGTTCGACGCGGAGACCATCGCACACGATTGTCGTGCACGAGCGCACCGTGGCGCCATCGACGACGACGAGGCACTCGTAGCAGATGCCCATGTTGCACAGCACGCCGCGCGGCGCCCCGTCGCGGCTGCTCTGGCGCAGCACTTGCTCGCCAGTAGCCCACAGTGCCATCGCAACCGTGTCGCCAACGCGCGCCTGCACGGCCTTCCCGTCGAACGTGAACGCCACCTCGGGTCGTTCGCCCAAGCCTTCGATGCGTCGACTCATCGCGCGAACCTCGCCGGCAAGTACGGAGTGTGGTCGATCGATGTGGCGACGCCCGCGATCTGCTGCGCCAACAACAGTCCAGTGATCGGTGCCAAGGAAATGCCGAGCCCCTCGTGGCCCGCCGCGATCCAGAGGCCCTGCACGTGGGGCCACGGCCCAATCAGGGGGTGTTTGTCGATCGCATACGGTCGCAGCCCCACCCACGTGCGCACGATCGGCGCCGCGGCGAGGCCCGGCGCGTAGCGCTGTGCGCGCAGCAGCGAACGGTGCAACAGTTCGCGGTTCAACGTGCGGTCCATGCCGCGAAACTGCCGCGTGCTGCCGACCAGGCATCCACCGTTGGTCTGCGGCTGCATGTTGACGGCATGGCCGCCGGGGTCGCTGTCGGTGCGCGTCGGGTCGACCTGGGCCGCGCCATGCGCAAAGCGCAAGTAGCTCACTTCGAGCAGCTGGGTGCGAATCGGCGTCACGTGGTGGCCCGTGATCGCGAGGTTGCCGGCGCGGGGATAAATCGGCAACCGCGGTTGCCCCAGCATCTCGGCGAGCTCGGACGCCCAAACGCCGGTCGCGTTGACGACGGTTCGGGTCGCGATCGTGCCGCTCTCCGTATGCACAGCGGCAATGCGGTCGCCGTCGCGTTCGAAGCCGCGCACCGCACACTCGGGTCGCACGTCGACGTGGGTGTTGGCCCGCATGGCTTCGCGCAGCATCACGCCAGCCGCGAACATCGGCAGCACGACGCCGTCACCGGGATAGAACAGGGCCCCAGGCAGATCGTGTGCGAGCCCCGGTTCGCGTTCGCGCAGCTCCTGCGGATCGAGCACCTCCGCTCGATCACCGTTCTCGAGGAACTGCGCGCGCAGAACCGGCAGTAGCTCGAGGTCCTCTGGTGCATCGGCGAGGTAGAGCGCGCCGGTCGGGTTGTAGTCGAAGCCGCCGCAACGCTCGTTCAGTTCGCGCCACATGCGCACGCTGGCCGCCGAGAACGCGTACTCCTGCGGATCGTCGGGCGTGACCATGAGATGGCCCATGCACGAACCCGAAGTGGCACCGGCGATCGGCCCGCGGTCGACGAGCACGATCCTGGTCGTGTTCGGCAGCAGCTGCGCCAGGTGGTGCACGACCGAACAGCCGATGATGCCACCACCGACGACGACGAGGTCTGCGATGTCGGCCATCGGGGGCGCCGATGATGCCCCGTGCGCGCGCGAACGCAAGCAGTGCGCCTTCGTCGCCGCCCCCGCCCAGCGCGCCCAGCGCGGCGACTTGCCGACCCGCTGCCGAGGTGCCAGGGCTGCCCGCTGTTCATCGACAGAGATCTTCGGCGCAACCGCCCTCGAGCACACCGCCCCATGGCTTGCATGTGTATGGTGGCGTTGCGGCTCGCCTTCCCTGCGAACGCAACAGCCAGCCATGAGCAAGCCAATCGCAGCTGTCGCCCGCATTGCAACGACTCCCGAGCAGGCCAAGATCTTCGCCGCGATGCTGCAGGCCGAAGGCATCCCAGCCCAGGTCGAAGGGGACTCGCTCGCCGACGAGGTCGCGGTCAGCCGCCGCCTCATGAACCTCGGCGGCACACGCGTCATGGTGCCCGTCGCGAGCCTGCAGCGAGCCAAGGAGATTCTCGATACCGGGGGCGTCGACGACGACGAGCTGGCGGCGCAGGCCGAGGCGGCGACGTATGCCGAGGTGCCGCCTCCGACGCGTCCGACAGCACCCGCTCGCCCGACGCCCTGGCTGCTGATCGGCTCGATAGGCCTCGCCGCGCTGTTTCTTTCGCTGTGGCTCAGCGAAGTCAACGCCCGCACGAGCATGCAGAACCCGTTGGTGCGCTTCGAACGTTCGCCGCTGGGCCTGCGTCAGATCCGCGATGCCGACGGCGCCGTGATGGCCGAGTACAAGAGCAACAAGTCGGACGGCTACCACGACGAAGTCGTCCAGTTTGCCGCCAACGGCACGCGGACGGAGTCGCTCGACGCGGACCGCGACGGCCGCTACGAATCCCACGTCGAGCGGCGCGGGGCGAGGACCTTCGGCTGGCTCGACACGAACGGCGATGGGCTGTTCGACGTGTGCACGGTCACCGACGCGGCGGGCAAGAAGGTGCAGGAGCTGCGCTACGTGTCGGGCGTGGGGTTCAGCCTACAGCAATTCTGAGCTAGGTCGCCCGCGGTGCTTCGCGCCGAGGGCGAACTTGCTCACGCCCAGGGCGCGCCGCCGCTCGGACCACTCCCACGCAGCGAAGTGCGCGTGAGCCGCACCAAGGTGCCTGGGTGTATCGTCGACCAAATGCGCCTGCTCTTCCCCTGGCTCGTCACCGCACTCGCCGCGCAAGCGCCAGTGCCCGTCCCGACCGGCGCCGACCGCGACGCCATCGTGAACCTCGCCGCCGAAGTTCGTCCGAGCCCGCGCCAGCTCGCGTGGCAGCAGACCGGCAGCAACGCGTTCGTGCACTTCGGCATGAACACATTCACGGACCGCGAATGGGGCGAAGGCACCGAAGACCCGCGCACGTTCGCGCCGACCGACTTTGACGCTGAACAGTGGGTCGCGACGTTCCGCAGCGCGCGCATGCGTGGCCTCGTGTTGACGTGCAAGCACCACGACGGCTTCTGCCTGTGGCCGACGACGAGCACCAAACACAACGTCCGCGCCTCGCCGTTCCGCGGTGGCAAGGGCGATGTCGTGGGCGAGGTCGCGGCGGCGTGCCGCCAAGGCGGCCTGCTGTTCGGCGTGTACTTGTCGCCCTGGGACCGCAACCACGCGAGCTTCGGCACGCCCGCCT
>JBDSBS010000108.1:0-2662 GCA_039921435.1 Planctomycetota bacterium
GTTGCCGAGCGCGATCGCCGTCACGTAGAGCAGGTTGGCGTCGGGCCGCAACCGGAACGAGAAGTTCACGTTCGCGCCCGTGAAGGCGATGCCGGACTGGATCGGCAACGGTGCCGCCGGGGTCGAACGGTTGTCGAACGGGTTGGTGCCGTTGGTGATCTCCAACGAGTTGGGGAAGCCGTCGTTGTCGAAGTCGGCATTCGGCAGGACGGTGCGCGCCAGGTGGAAGCCCGTCGAGTCGCCGCCCCAGGCCGAACCACCGCTCGGCACAGCGACTTCGACCAGCGGCGTGGCGTCGACTTGCCACAGCTTGATGGCCTTGCCAGACAACGTGCCGAATACCCATGGGTCGCCGTTGCCGTCGATCGAGACCGTCGTGAAGGTCGTCGCCGGCGGCAAGAACGTCGCTTGGATCACTCCCGCCGAATCCACCTTGACACAACTACCCGCGAAGCCTTGGTTGGCCAACCAGACGTAGCCGAGCCCGTCGACGGCACAACCGCGCGGGAGCCCGGACGCAATGGGCGTGGTCGTGAGCACGTTGCCGCCCTGGTCGACCTGCAACAGCGCCAACTGCGCCTGGTTGGCCACCCAGATGTTGCCGTTCGGAGCCGCGGTTGGAAACGAGAAGCCGAAGCCCGCCGTGGCCGTCGGATAAGAGAACGTGTTGAGCACGCTGCCGGCCGAGTCGAGCACCGTCAGTGTGTGCGTGGTCGACGTACTGGCGTGAAAGCCGGACACCCAGACCTGGTTCAGCACGTCGTCGATGATGCCGATCGGGCTCGTGCCGGCGGGGAGTGGCACGGTCGCCTGCACCGCGCCGAGGCTGTCGAGTTTCATGACCGAGTTGCTGCTGCGGTTGGCGACCCACACGAAGCCCGCGTTGTCGACCGCGATGCTCTGCGGAAACGAGCCCACGGGGAACGTGGAGGTGGTGACACCGAGCACATCGGTCTTGGCGACCGCGGTGCCATTGCTGCCCGACCACACATTGCCCGCCGCGTCGACCGCGAGGCCGAACGGCGTCAGAGTCGAGGGAACAGCGGAGAGCAGCACTTCTCCGCGCGGATCGATCTTCGAGATGGACTTGATGGCACCCGAGAAGTTCGTCGCCCAGATAGTGTTGTCCGGAGCTTGAGCGAGTGCGATGGATGCGAGGACGAGCGAGGCAATGCAGCGATGCATGGAGGTCCTTTCGTTCGGTGAGGATGTGGGTGGAACCCGAGACTTCGCAGGCTAGCGCCAAAGGGTCGGACGTCGACCCCTGCGTACGAGAAGGCCGCGATCCGCTGTCGCAAGTTTGTCAACACAGGCGCACTCGCCGCCCGCATTCCACGGTGTTCGCACGCGCACAACGAGTGGCCACCCGACGAGTCGCGTGGCCCGTCATTCTTCCGGCTCGAGCGTGGTCGCTGGGCAGAACGAACAGCTGGTCGGGCGCACGCGAGGTGCGAACTGGACGGACTACTCGGTTCGGACCTCGCACGGGTCCGGCGGCCGGTGGTAGCGCTCGGCGGAACGAAGGTGGAGAAGGCGAAACGCCGGCGGCTTCTTCCGATGGCGCCATCTGGCGAACGACAGGTCCGGGACCGCCCTTGCGCTGGACCGGCCCAGCGGGTTCTATCCTTGCCCCCAAACAATCGGGGGCGTAGCTCAGCCGGTAGAGCAGCGGCCTTTTAAGCCGTAGGTCGCAGGTTCGATCCCTGCCGCCCTCACCACCTGCCGCTCCGGCCGGCTCATTCGGTGTCATGATCGATCCTACCTTCCTCGGCATGCTCGTCTGCCCCAGTTCCCGCCAGCCGTTGCGCGAGGCGACCGAGGCCGAACTTGCGACCGTCAACGCGGCGATCGCGGCGGGCTCGGTGCGAAATCGCGGCGGCAATCCAGTGGCGGAAACGTTGCCGGCGGGCCTCGTCCCAGCGGATGGTGCCGCCCTCTATCCGATCCGGGACGGCATCCCCATCCTGCTGACGGCCGAGGCGATCCCAATGCCGGTGTCCGCATCGCCCAGTTCAGCCTCGCCCAAATCAGCCTCGCCCAAATCAGCACCGCCTGCGCCCGGATCCGCATCGCCAAGACAACGGCCACCCGGAACCGGCTGAACGTCCCTTCTTATTTCGACCCCGCCGCGCATCGTCGGGTGGCTTCTGACCAGTATCGTTTCCCCTCACGCCCATGGCGACGAAACCCGCACAACCGCCAGTCCCTCCCACGCCCGAAGTCCTGCTCGACGACAACACCGGCGTCTATGGATTCTTCCGCCGACATCAGAAGAAGCTGCTCTACACGGCCGGCTTGTTCACGCTGCTGACCTTCTCGATCTCGGGGCCGATGATCGCCTCCGTCGGCGAAGTGTTCGGGACCAAACACCCGATGCCGTCGATCGTCGTCGGCGGCAACCGCATCGAGCTGCAGCAGGACGACTACAAGTTCGGCGAGGTCATCGCCAGGAACATCAACTCGACGCTGCCGCCCGTGTTGCCGGCACTGTCGGCCGGCGATGAAGGGCAGACCCAACTGTCGGAGGTGTTGGCGATCCTGCGGCGTGTGGCCATCACCGAAGGCATCGAGGTGTCGATGGTCGAGGTTGACCGCGCGATCGAGGCCCTGCGCGAACTCAACAAGATGGACAGTGCAGCGCGCATGGCGCAGCAGTTCAGCC
>JBDSBS010000109.1:0-2701 GCA_039921435.1 Planctomycetota bacterium
CGCTACGCAGGATCAGCGCCTCTTCGACCAAGGTTCGGGCGGCGCGTTCGGCCTCGGCCTTCGTCGTGTGGCGGCAGAACGACAGGCGCACGACTTCGCGGGCCTGTCGGCGGTCGAGGCCAATCGACGCCAGCACGTGGTTGTCGGCGGGACCGCGGTCGTCGTGGTGGTGGTGGGTGTCGGTCGTGGCGTGGCAGGCGGAGCCGGTCGAGAACGCGATGCCGCGCGCGTTGCACCGTTCGAGCAACGTCTGTCCGACAATGCCCGGCAGACGCAACGAGAGGATGTGCGGCAGATGGCGTTCGGGATGACCGAGTCGCTCGGCGTCCGGCAGCGCTTCGCCCACGATCGTGAGGACCAGCTCACCGAGTTCGCGCGTGTGGGTGGCCGTGCTCGCCTGGTGCGTGAACGCTTGTTCGGCCGCGAGTGCGAGTCCGATCGCGCCAGCGACGTTCTCCGTGCCGCCGCGCAAGCCACCTTCTTGTCCGCCAGCGAGCTGTAGTGGCGCGATCTCTGCCTTGCTGGAGAGAGCCAAGAAGCCAGCGCCGCGCGGGCCGTGGAACTTGTGGCCAGAGACGGCCACGGAGTCGACGTCGAGATCGTCCATCTCGAACGGCAGCTTGCCGTAAGTCTGAACCAGGTCGACGTGCACGTGGGCCGAAGGCGCCGTGCGCCGCACGAGCTCGATCAGATCCGACAACTGGCACAGGGTGCCGAGCTCGTTGTGGCCGTACATGAGTCCCACGGTGCGCACGTCTTGACCTAGCGCACCGAAGAGCGTCTCGGGGGCGAGGTCGCCGTGTTTGGTCACCGGCAACACGGTGACGTGATGTCGCCAGCGCGCGAGCAGTCCAGCGCACTGCAGCAGGGCTGGATGGTCACTGGCCGCCAGCAGCACGCGACCCGGCGAGTGTTTGGCGGCGCTGCCGACGATGCCGAGGTAGTCCGCCTCGCTGCCACCCGACGTGAACACGATCTTCGCGGCGCCGAGGGTGCCGCGCAGGAACTCGCGCGCGTCCTCGAGTGCGTGCCGCGCCGGTGGGCCAAAGCAGTGCGAACTGCTGGGGTTGCCAAACAGGTCTTGCTGTGCCCGCGCCATGGCCTGCACGACTTCGGGCAGGGGCCTCGTCGTGGCGGCGTTGTCCAGATAGATGCGGCCGGTGCCGGTCATCGATGGATCATGGCGAAACGCCGGCCGCGAGGCCAGCATGCCGGGCTGCAGTGCTGCTGTGAGTGGGCCCCGCCGTAGTTGGCCCGGCTTCGGTGGGCCCGTGGGCCTCAGCTCTCGCTCGAGTAGCGCTTGAGCTTCTCGTAGAGCGTCGACGAGGCGATGCCGAGAATCTGCGCCGCGCGCGAACGGTTGCCGCCCGTGCGCTGCATGACCTCCTCGATGTGTTGGCGTTCGACTTCTTCGAGCGAAGGGATGGTCGGCGAGGTGTGAGCGGCCCCTTCGTTGGTGAGTTGTGGCGGCAGGTGTCGAGGTGCGATTGGCTGGGCGCCGGCTTGCGCCGCTGCCGTCTCGACTACCTGTCGCAGCTCGCGCACGTTGCCCGGCCATGGGTAGGCTGCGAGCAGCCGCTTGCAACGTTCGGTCAGGAGCCGGGGCGTTCCGTCCGATCCGGGTCCCATCTCGGACAGGAACAGCTCCGCGAGCGCCAGCACATCGCGCCCGTCGCTGCGCAGCGGCGGCACGCTCACCGTTTGTGGATCCAACCACTCCGCAAGGGCCGGCAGCCAAGCTGCCGGGTTGCTCGACGGTGGCGAAGTGGCGGCAACCACCAGGCGGGGCGCTGGTGGCACTCCTTCGGCCTGGGTCTGGCGCAATTCGTCGACGAGTCGCTGCTGCAGGCGGTGCGGGAGACTCGGCAGGTCGTCGACGAAGAGAGTGCCGCTGTTCGCGCGCTGCAGTGCGCCAATCGTGCCGCGTGTGTCGCCGAACAACTCCCGTTCGCGGCGCGCTTCCGCCAGCTTGCCCATGTGGATCGACACGAACGGCGCTTCTTGCCGCGGGCTCTCGGCGTGCAGGTAGCGCGCAAGGTCCTCGCGTTCCGTGCCGTCTTCCCCGAGCAGCATCACTGGAGCGCAACTCTTCGCCAGCGTGCGCAGCAGGTGGCGGGCTTCTTGGAGTCTCACGCTGGTGACCAGAGCGTTGTGCGAGGCCGTGCCGCGGAAACGAAGGCGCTGCAGTTCGTCCTGCAACCGCAGCCGTTCGGCGGTCTCCTGCAATCGGTGCCAGACCACCGTTCCAAGCACTTGCGACAGACGCAGCAGGTCCTGGCCGGCCGGGGCAGAAGGGGCCGCCTCTTCCAGCACCAGGACTCCGTCGGGACCTTGGCCCAGTGGAATCACGAGCCGGCTTCTCGTGATGTCTGCATCCTGGGTCGTCAGCAGATGCGGGCGCGCGACGCGCCGCGCTTCTTCGAACACCGCTTCGGGGATCGGGACCTGGCGCCGATTGGCGATCGTGTCGAGCATCGCGAGGGTCTTGGTGCCGTTCGGTGGCGTCAAGAGACCCAGCCAGCCGCGCTTGCGGCTTGTCAGATTGAGGGCGAGGTCGAGCAGTGGTTCGGCCGCGTCGGTCAAGTCGCCGAGGCCGGTGAACGTCCACTCGAAGCGTTCGAGCACGCGCTCTGCGGTTGTGGCGAAGGACCCAGTCGATGTTGCATGCAGCATCTCCTCGTCCACGATTTCGCGCGACAGG
>JBDSBS010000110.1:0-4106 GCA_039921435.1 Planctomycetota bacterium
AGTGTATCTCGAGCCAGGCAAGCACGAGGTTGTGTTCACCTTCGACGCGCCGCGCGTGCTGTGGCCACCGCGGATCAGCGGGTTGGTGCTGCTTCTGCTGATCGGATTGCTGCTCTTGCCGCGCCGAGGCTCATGAGTCACGCGCTCGGCGCGCTGAAGTGGCGGCCGGCGAGTACGATGCGGATACCGATGGCGCGCCGCTCACCGTTGCACCTACTGTTCCGCCGCCTGTTGCTCGCACTGGCCAGCGCCATCGTCGCGATTGCCGCCGCCGAACTGATCTACCGCGGCTGCGAAGACGAGCCCCTGCGCAGTTGGATCGTCGGGCCAGACGGCAAGATGATCGATCGCGACGCTGCCATCGCATGGCTCCGGCAGGAGGCGCCGGCGCGCGACGCCGGCGCGCTGCCTAGCGGAGGCCTCCGTCCCGGCGCCCGATTCCGCGTCGTCTACCGTCCGCGCACGCGGGACTGCTTCGCCCAGGACGGCAGCGTCGCCTACGAGATCGGACGGCACGGTTTCCGCGACCTCGACTTCTCGCTTGCGAAGCGCCCCGGCGAGTTCCGCGTGCTCGCGATCGGCGACTCGTTCACCTTCGGCCTCGGCATGCCGCTCGAATTGACCTGGGTGCAGCGGCTCGAGGGCATGCTCCGCCGCGGGCGCTCGCAGCCGGTCGAAGTCGTGAACGCCGGCTTCGTCGAGGCCGCCCACGAGCCCTCGGGCTACGAGCGCTGGCTTTCGAGTGACGGCATGCGCCTCGATCCGGACCTCGTGCTCGTGGGCTTTTGCCTCAACGACATGGGGCCGGTGCCCATGCTGTCCTACCCGGTGGTGCCGCGCACCGCCGTGCTCGGCGGCGTCTCCCACCTGCTCGATGACCTCGTCCACGGCTACCAGCAGCTCGCCGCCCGCGAAGCGGACCGCAGCGCGCTGCTGCCGCAGCTCGAGCTGATACGCGACTTCGAGACTTGGCACGCGGCGCAACGCGGACTGCTCGGCATGCAAGGGCTCGCGGCGCGGCACGACGTTCCGTTCGCCGTCGTCGTCTTCCCGATGCTGACCGAACTCGAACGCAACCCGTTCGCACGCCTGCACGCGATCGTGCGCGAGTTCTGCGCCAGGAACGGCATGCGCTGCCTCGATCTCGAGCACGCGTTCGACGGCCATCGCGACGAGGATCTCTGGGTGCACCCGACCGACCAGCATCCCAACGAAGTAGCGGCGGAGATCATCGCCGAGCGCATTCACCGCTGGCTCGAGAACGAGCACCTCGTGCCCGAATGACGGGGCGCATTCCAGAAGGCGTGCGTGGAGTCACGCGCCCGGGCTTCTTCGGGGAGGCTCATACCCGCGCATTTGCGAACTCGAGGTGTTGATACAGCGTTGGAACCCTGAAGAACTTCAGGAAGGCGATCAACAGTCGATACCGAAAGGATCGGCCCTTGGCATTGTTGGCGCCGTTCCGCGTTTCCCAGTCGTCAGACAGGCGCCAGCGCTCCTTGGACAGATCGTCGTTGACGACGACATCGTACTTCTCGGGGTTCTGATAGACGTTGGCGTCGTAGTGCATGCGCAACCGGTGGGCGGAAACGCCTGCGAGGCACCGCCGCACGCGAAACAGGGCGCGCAGGGTCCTGAGAAAGTCCGCGAACGTCTCGTTGGGAAACCCGACGATGACATTCACGTAGACCTTGATGCCGTGTCGGTGCGCATCACGGATGATCCTCAGGGCATCGGGCACGTGAAAGTGCTTGTCCATGGCATCCACGACTCGCTGCGAACCACTCTCGAACCCGAAGATCAGGAACTGGCAGCCAGCTCGGGCGATGTTCGCGATCACTTGATCATCGAGACGCTTGTCCAGCCGTGCCTGTCCGCCCCACCGGTACTCCCCGCCATCGTCGATCATGAGCTGCGTCAGCTGGACGAGTTGCTTGTGATTGCCATTGATCAGCGAGTCCATGAACATGAACCGCTTTGCCCCGTAGCGACGCGACTGTTCCCGCAACTCCTGCATGACGTTGTCCGCAGATCGAAAGCGGTACTTCGCCCATATCGCGTGCTCGCTGCAGAAGGTGCAACGCAAGACGCACCCCCGACTCGCCACGACGGGAAGCGCCCCTGCCATTCGATAGAGACTGGAGTATTCGAACTTCTCGAACGGAATGTCGGAGAAGTCGGGGGGGGGAAGCTCGTCGAGCCGGGCGGCGATCCGTGGTTCTCCGACCTGGACCACTCCGTCCCGGGTTCTCCGTATCGTGCCCGCCACCCCGCGAGTCGATTCTTCACCCTGCCAGGAGTCGATGAGGTCCGTGACGGTCAGCTCGCCTTCGCCGAGAACGGCAGCATCCAATACCTGCTCCTCGACGAGCTGCTGTCCGAGTTCCCGCGTCATTCCATGGCCACCCCCGAACATCCTGACCTCAGGTAGGAGCTGCCGGATCAACCGAACCAGCCGTCGGGTCGGATAGTGATTGGTTCCCATCCAGGCGAACCCCACGGCCTCGGGCCGTTCGCTGGCCACGTCGTTCGCCAACTCCTCCAGGAACGGGTCGATCAGTTCGGCGAGATACTGTTCGTATGGTCCGGGCTCCCACGCTTCGAAGCGACTCCATGCAAGACCGATGCGAGCCTTGAATCGCGACCAGGCGTCGATGTTGCCGTCGCGGAGCCGCACCTCGTGACCGGCTGCCTTCAACGCGGCGACGACATAGGGGGCTCCAACACTGGGAAAGGCATTGTCCCAGGCCGGCGCCATGACGAGATTGATCTTCATTTCCCACCTGTCGGGCGGATGTCTGCTGCGGGGACCGAGGGTACGGTGGTCTCGCGCGACTGACAAGCCAGGCCGAAAGTCCTGATCCCGATGCTGAAAGCCCCCCGGATCGGGTTGCGCACCCCGCCGTCCTTGGTCCAGGACCTGCCTTCCTCGGCGATCACCAGGTCGTCGCCCGCCGCGACGGACTGATGGCCGAGGTGGCGCGGCGGCTCGCGCGCGATCCGATGGCGACCAAGTCCTCTGGCTGGCGACGAGTCTCCCCTCGCGGGCGCGCTGCATGACCCCGTCGATCTGGTCCACGTCAGTGCAAGCCGTCGCGCGACTGCCGATGTCGGAGCCTCCTCCAGCCAGTCGATGATCAGCCGCTCCAGCATCGCGGTGAAGCCAGATCCCGGCTCGCCCCATGGCACTCGCCAACATCGATGCAGACGACCTCGGCTTCGGCTACCTGCACGTGCCGATTCCCAACAGCTCGCTGCTCTGGAACCAAGAGTTCTCGGCCATGGCGATCAGCCTGAACCTGTGCTCTGCGAGCTTGCTCGCCGGTTCGCAGGGCATCCGGTTCCAGATCGAAGAACCCTGAGCGGGCAACGTCCCGCACACCGCTTACGAGCCGCTTACCCCGCGGCCATTGCGGGCCGAACGACCCTGCGCGATCGTTCCTGGCATGCGCACGATCTGCCTGCCGCTCGCGATCGCGTTCGCCGATCTGGTTCTGCGGGCCCAGGTGCCGACCACCGCGGTCCAAGTCGACCCCGGCCCACTGCTGTGCTTCGCCACCACTGAGTTCGGGGGCGGCGAACGCGAGCACGTGTTGTGGGTCGCGAGCCTGCAGGCAAGTGGACCGGCGGCCGAGTTCTGGCGCATCCGCGACAACGCCGCCGTGTTGCGTCGCCTCGACCGCGACCATCTGCTCGTCGCGAGCTACGGCGAACTCTACGCGCTGCTCGTGGTCGACCTGACCGGCGGCAGCGCGCGCGAACTGGCACCCGGCGCGCCGCACGAGTTCGTCGGCGTTCACGGCGACGACGTGCTGCACCTCGGCGACCCGCGCGAGGGCGCGCGCGACAACTTCCTCTACGCAACTCCGTGGCGCGCCCCCGGCGAACGGCGACGGCTCGCCGAAGCGCGCTTCGAACGCGTGCCGATCGTGCAGGGCAACCTCGCCATCGCCGTCGGCGAAGGCGGCCGCACGGTGTGGACCGTGAGCCTCGTGCGGGATCTGGTTCACCGATCAGCGCACGGGTTCGGCGACCAACGTGCTCTACGATCGCGTCATGACGCTGAGTTCGGCGTTCGGCACGGGCGTGCTAAGCGGGGGCGAACT
>JBDSBS010000111.1:0-7837 GCA_039921435.1 Planctomycetota bacterium
TCAAGGTCACCTGCTTCAAGAAGCCGACGTCGAACGAACTCGCGCGCGACTTCCTGTGGCGCTGCCACGCCCACGTGCCTCCTGTCGGCGAGATCGCGATCTGGAACCGCAGCCACTACGAAGACGTGCTCGTCGTGCGCGTGCACGACCTCGTGCCCGCATCGCGCTGGCGCGCCCGCTACGGTCACATCCGCGCGTTCGAGCAGATGCTCGCCGATGAAGGCACGACGATCGTCAAGTTGTTCCTCCACATCAGCAAAGACGAGCAGCGTGAGCGCCTGCAAGAACGCATCGACAACCCGAAGAAGTGCTGGAAGTGGAACTCTGGCGACCTCGCCGAGCGCGCGCGGTGGGACGACTACCAGGCGGCCTACGAAGAAGCTCTCGCCGAGACGAGCACTGCCGCTGCGCCGTGGTTCGTCGTGCCCGGCGATCGCAACTGGTTCCGCAACCTCGCCGTCAGTGAGATCTTGGTCGCGGCACTGGAATCGATGCAGATCCGACTGCCGAGCTGCGATCCAGGCATCTCGAAGGTGCGCGTGACATGACGACGGGCACCGCACTCTCTGATGCGCGCCCGGACGCGCCGCGACTCTCGGGGTTGGCGCTCTCCGGGTTGGCATTCTCCGGGCTGGCATCCTCCGAACGCGGGTCCCCATGAGCATCGATCAGTTCCTCGCTGACTACGGCTACGTGGCGATCGTGATCGGCTGCTTCCTCGAAGGTGAGACGCTGCTCGTGCTCGGTGGATTCGCCGCTCATGCCGGTTACCTCAATCTGCCCACCGTGATGCTGGCGGGCTTCGGCGGCGGCGTGTTTGGCGATCAGCTCTACTTCTACTTGGGCAGGCACTACGGCCCGCGCATGCTCGCACGCAGGCCGCACTGGCAGGCGGCCGTGGCCAGGGTCGAGGCCCGTCTGGCCAGGCATCGCGACCTGTTCATCGTCGGCTTCCGCTTCGTCTACGGGCTGCGCGTCGTGTCGCCGCTCGTCATCAGCCTGACCGCGGTGTCGACGCTGCGCTACACGATGCTCAACGTGCTTGGCGGCGTGGTCTGGGCCGTGTCCATTGCCCTGCTCGGCTACCTTTTTGGGCACGCCATGCAGACCTTCGTGGCGGACTTTCAGTCGTACGAATTGCAGGCGCTGGCTGTGATCGCGGCACTCGGCGTCTTGTTCTTGGTGGTGCGCCGTTCGCGTGCTCGTACAGCACCGGATTCGTCCGCTGTTGCCGTTGGCGATGCCACCGAAGTCCACGCCTCGACTACTCAGGCAGACGGAACCTCTCGTGCACGTACGAGTCGCACGCCGTCTGGAACACACTCGTAGCGTCGACTCGAACAGGAACGCACTGGTAAGGCCGTTGGCCTGCATCGTGAAGCTCGCGCCGATGCTCGTCGTCGCTGATGCCCGTCATGGTCGTCGTGCAGCCGCAGCCGAACTGGGTGAAGCTCGAACCGAAGCTGGTGCCGGGCAACGAAGAGACGGCGTCGACGGCGACGACCGTGTCGCGCGATTCATCGGTTGCGGCCGAGACGAACATGCTGGGGGTGTTGAAGGTCAGACCCGCCACCTGCGACCAATTGCCGTTGCGGAAGCGCCAAGCGTCCGCGAGTCCAAACACCGACAGACCACCCATGAGGATGACCTCGTTGCGAACGACGCTGGCGAGCGTTGCAACTGATCGAGGCTCATGCCAGCGAAGGCGCGGACCCGTGGGCTCGTCGCCGGAGCCATCTGCGTCCAGCTGACGCGGTTGAAGTGCTGGGTGTCGTTGAGGAAGACGCCGCAATTCGGATAGTCTGTCGACGGCGATTGCGCTCGTGCACCGGTGTCATCGTCGTCTGCTCGGAACGTTGGCTTCCCGTCCTCGAGCGCGCGTTCGGATGTTGCGCCCAGGCTCAACGGAGAAGTGGTTTCGTCCGCATTGCCTGCAAGTGCTCGAGGCCCTGCTTGGCACCGGAGCTGTCGGGATCGAGCTGGAGCGCCCTGTGAAACGCCTCGTTTGCCGCATCCAGGCGCCGCAGCTTCCCGCAGGCGATGCCCATGCCGACCCACGCGGACGCATTCTCGGGCGCCGCCTCGATCGCCACCTGGAATGCAGCAAGGGCCTCGTCCGCGGTTCCGATTTCCAAGTCGGTGCGCAGTAGCTTGCACCAGGCGAAGCCGAGATTGGCCGTCACCGCGCTGCGGCGCAACTGCACTCGCGATTCGGCGGCGGGCACAGCGGCGATGGCACGCGAATAGAGCGAATAGGCTTGGCCAAGGGCCCACCAGTCACCCTTCATGGCCAGTGTGAGATGGTGGTCACCGGCCAGGGTGAGCACCAAGGGATCATCGGGGGCAACCGCGACGGCGTTGTCGCAGAAGCTCCGCATGTCGGACCAGAGCCAGGTCGATCTGAAGGTCCACGGTGCGATCAGCAACGGCGCGAGCCAGAGCAACCTGGGCCAGCGCCACACGCCCGGGAGAACGGCCAGCAACAGCGACACTCCTGCGGCCGAGAGGTAGGCGTAGCGATCGGCGATCGGATAGATGCCGATGGTTCGTTCGTTGAACACGGTCGGCAGGACCGGCAGCAGCATCAGGGCCAGGCCGAACCGAGCGCGATTGCTCAGGCGGCGGCGCCAAGACCACACGGCGACGGCCGCGATGCCGACGGCGATCGTGAAGACCATGCTGGTTCCCGCGGGCAACTCCGGCACTGTTCGCACGGGGTTTTGCGGCAGCGGAGCGATCAGCAACCCCAACTGTGCAACGAGCAGCTGTGGCCAGCGCAACACGTCGGTCAAGCCTGAGAGCGGAGACGCTTGTCTTCGCAGCAACCCCAGGTCGAACGAGTCGCCGCGAGCGGCCGATCTCGCTACAAACCACAGTGCCGCCGCCGTCATTGACATGGCAAGCGCGCGTCGCCATGCGGCGGGCTGCTTCGGTGCGTTCGACCTTGTCGGTAGCCAGACCAGCGTGGCAAGTACCAGGGGGATCGTCACTGCACCGGCCTCCTTGGCACTCAGTGACAGGAATACGAAGGCGCCAACCAGCCACGGCAGACCTCGTCGACCCGCGTCGCGCCAACGTGCTGCGGCCAACATCGCCTGCAAGGCAAAGGTGACCCACAGTGGATCGTTGAGGGCCGCGCACCAAGCGACACTCTCTGCTTGCACGGGATGCACGGCGAACATGACCGCGACCCACAGGGCCGGCCCAGATGGCAGCACGCGCGCCACGAGAGAACGAATGGCAAAGCTGTTGATCGTGTGCAATGCGAGCGCGAGCAAGTGAACGCCGAACGCGCCGCCCATGCGGTGAGCAAGACCCAAGACCAACATCGTCGCCGGCCGCCAGTAACCATGTTCTTGACCGAACAGTGGCGTCATCAGCAAGGCCGTCCAGTCGCCGTGGAGGATTGCGAGATTGCGCTCGATCAGTCCGAGGTCATCGAGGAGATACGCGCCGAATAGAGCTGGCTACAGCGTCAGCAACACCGCGGCGATGAGGATGAGTCTCGGTCGCATCGAGCCTTCGACCTTCACAGCGGCGGCGCGGCTCGGTTGTTCGACGACAGCCAGCGTGGCCCTCCGCTTGTCGTCGCTGTGCATTCGTGTGTGTCTCGTTGTCTCGGTCGCAGGTGAATCAAGGCATCGGACCTGCGAGGAGCGCCCCATACAGTACGGACTGAGCAGTGCGGGGCGGCGGACAGCCGTTCTGTTCTGGCGCTATCCCGAGGCGCGAGGCCGGTAACGGCTGATCTGACTCAGGCGCGGTGTGTGCTGCTGCCGGGGTTCGTGCTTTCGCCTCGCGCGGTGCTGACCATCGGTCAGTAGGTCTCTGTCGCCGTTCACGGCAGTCGGATGCGCACCTCGACTATCTCGCGCGGTCGGATCGTCACGCGCTGTTGCTGCGTGCCGTGGTCAGGAAAGTCGAACTCGAGCAGGTACTCACCGGCGACCAGGTTCTCGGAGTGTTCGTTGGGGCCGCCTTCCATCAGTTCGCCCGGGTTGCCGACGTTGCCGGATCGGTCCGCGTTGTGGGTGACGAATCGGCTCGTGCGATCGGTGCCGGCGGCGTCGAGTACGCGGCACGTGCCGCGCACGTAGAACCCGCTGCCGTCGGTTGCATGCACCGTGAAGCGTCCGCCGTAGCGAGCTTGCAACGTGAGGCTCTGCGGCACCGTGCTCACATCGACGTCGCGTTCGATCGGCAGCAGGAAGAGCCCGCTGCGATCGCCGGCCGCTGCTATGCGCAGCCGGTAGCGGCCCGGTTGCAGGTGCAGCCGGAACGGCTTCGAGTCAGAGCGTTCGAGGCTCTGTCGACCGCCGTCGCCGCCGTCGCGCGTCCACGTGAAGTGCACATTGCGCACCGGGACCTCGCCCTCGAACTCGATGGCGAGTTCACCCTGCACTGGCGCGAGTTCGAGGTCGATCGTGTGCGGTGCTGTGGTCGTGACTTCGGTCCACGCCGATTGCACGGCGCCCGCGGTTGCTCGCACGCGCAGTTTAGGCAGCGTCGTCACGAGCAGCACTTCGCCGCTCTCGTCCGTCGTCTCAGGCTGCAGGCCTTCGATATCGATCTTGGCGTGGGCCACCGGCGCACCATTTTGCACCGCGCGTAGCTTCAGCGGCCCGGGCACGGTGATCTCGATGTGTTGCGGCGCGGTGGCCTGATGCGTCAGCCAGTCTCCGACGACTTCCGCTTGCAGCAACGTGGCGAGCGCCACGTCGACATCGGCACCGGGCACTGCGGGCAGTTCGAAGGTGCCATCTTCGGCGGTGAACGTGCTCGTGCGCGGCGAGAGAGACCCGTCTCGCTGCATCTGGCCGCACTCGGATCCGATCGTCAGCATGACACCGCCACGCGGCAGCACCCAGACCCTGGCAGCGTCGACTGGGCGGCCGTCGCTCCACCGCACGATACCGGTGAGCATGGCGGCATCGGGCAGGACCAGGTCGTCGAGCTTCGTTGCCATGCCGGCGCCGGACACTGCGTCTTTGCGGACCGGCAGCAGCTGGTACGTTCCAGAAGGGTCGACTCGCCATTTGGGGGTGGCAAGCAGGCACAGCGAAGTCGCAGTCGGTACGACGAGCGTGTAGCGACCCGACTCATCGGTCGTCGTCTCGTGGATCCAGCCATCGACCGGTGTGCCGGCTTGCAGTCGAAACGCCGCCACGCTGGCGCCCCGAACGGGCCCGCCGCGTTGGTCGACGACGCGCCCTTCGAACGCGGCGCTGACTTGTACGTCGAGCCACAGCACGCGCGAGAGGTCGAGCGCACCTTCCCAACGGTGATGCAGCGGCAGGTAGTTCGGGTCAGCGGCGTCGATCGCGCCGTCGTCCAGTGAGGTCGTCACCCACGAGGGCAGGTCGAACGTGGCGTTGCCGCGATTCGGCTCGGCATTCGCTTCGTGCACGAGTCGTTCCGTGCGCTGCCCGTCGTGGCCCTCGCAGCGAAGATGCAATGCCGTCGTCCACGGCAAGCTCGGGTGCAGACCGCGCAAGCAAACGCGCAGAAAGGGTCCGGGTCCTTCGTGGCTCGGCTGCGAGGGCGCAGCGGCAGTGCGCATGGTGGAGGACTGCTCGGCGCCGCCGAGAGTCGGCGCGCCATTCGGCGCGAGAACCTTCGCGTCGAACGGTTCTTCGGCCCGGCTCGCGACGTCGCGTGTAGGGATGGTGCCTTCGCCAGCTGGTTGCGCGAACTGGTTGCCCAGCAGCCAAACGAGCGCTGCCAGGGTCGCGATCCCTGCCAGCACGAGCAGCGTTGTTCGTCGAGGTTGTGCGCCGGTCACGAATGGCAGTCTAGCCGCCGGCGAAGCCACGAGTTCGTTACCAGGTGGGCACTTGCTGCTACCGACCTCGAGGCCCAGTATGTCGCCCCCTTGAACCAAGGAGAGATGTCCATGCACACGAAACTGTTCACAACCGCCACTCTGGCGCTCGCCGGCTGCCTGTTTGCCCAGGAACCGGTCCCGGCTCCCAAGCCCACCCAAGATGCCACCGCGAAGCCGAAGGCGCTCGCGCTCGGCGACGCGCTGCCCAAGGGCCTCGCCTACCGTTCGATCGACGGCAAGCTGCAGTCGCTCGACGAGCTGCGCGGCAAGGTCGTGGTCTTCCACTTCTGGTCGACAACTTGCCCCTACGAGGTCCAAGCCGAGCCGAAGCTCAACGCGCTGAGCGCCGACTTTGCCAAGAAGGACGTCGTCGTATTCGGCATCGCCGCCAACGCCGGCGAGATCGGAGCCGAGCCCGACGAGAAGGCGTTCGAGGAGAAGGACGAGGCCAAGCTGCCCTACGCGGAGCTGCGCCAGAAGGCCAAGGAGAGCAAGATGAACCACGCCCTGCTCGTCGACCACAAGGCCGAGCTCGGCCGCTTGCTCGACGGCAAGACGACGCCGCACTGCTTCGTCTTCGACAAGGAAGGCAAGCTGCAGTACCAGGGCGCGCTCGACGACGACGGCGGCGGCAAGAAGGACGTGCCCATGAGCTACGTTCGCGACGCAGTTGCGGCGGTGCTGGCGGGCGAGAAGCCGGCCACGCAGAGCACCAAGCCGTACGGTTGAATGACCAAGTTTGCGCCCCGTGCGGGCGGCAAGCGGAAGTGACAACCTGACGCGGGCGGCACGAGGCCGCCCGCGGTCGTCTTGATGAGTGCGGTCGTCTTGGTGAGTATTGGGGCACGTTCTCGAGTTGCGGGTCGAAGCTTGGCTCGAAGCTGCGCCTCGAAGCTGCGCCTCGAAGCTGCGCCTAGAAGCTGCGGCTCGAAGGTGCGGCTCGAGACTACCGAGGCTGAGAGCCGTCGAGTGCCACCGAGCCATCCCAGTGATACCGGCTGGTGACCGTTCGCCGCGCCGAGCCGCGCTGGATCGTGCACATGAGCGGCAAGTCCTTGGCCACGTCGGCGGCGTCGACGATGTAGTGACCGAGATACGTCGCGCGGTCACCGCGTGGGTCGGCGTGGCGCGCGGTCTGGCGCATGGGAACGTCGACGCGCAACCGACCGATGTCGAACCGCGCGTCGCAGTCGGGCGTGCCGACCGCGATGACGTCGACGCGTTCGCCGATGCGGAACGGGCCCGCGTGCTCCTTGGCTAGCGCCACGACCGAGAGCCGCGGCGACATTGGCCCCGGTTGCGTGCCGAGCATGCCGCCGTTGAGGTCTGTCACGGCGTGCCGCGCGACCGAACGCGTGAGGTAGCGCAGGTGCGAGCCGCGCAGTCCGGCCAGCGGCTCGGTGGCGGCCGAGATGTAGCCAGTTGGACCGCCAGTCAGGCCCGAGCCGATCGACTCCGTACGCTCCGTGCGGAACAAGCGCTTCTTGGAGCCGCCGTCGATCAGTTCGAGGTGCAGCGCGACTTCGGCCGTCGACTGCACCACGTAGTAGCTGCGGTTCCAGCGCTGCACGTCGCCAAACAAGATGCCGTCCACGCTGAGAGTGCGGGCCAGGTCAGCTGCACGCGCGGGGTCTTGCTGGTTCTCGAGGGTGAACATGCTGTGGTCGAGCAGCGTCGCCACCGTCCACGGATCCATGATCTCGAACTCGCTCTGCTGCAGCCATGCGACGATGTCGTCGTGCAGCATCGAGCCGATCTTGTCGCGCGTCGGCCCGCCGCCGCCACCTTCGAGCGCGATGAGTTCGCCGACCGGCGCGAGTGATGAGGTCAAGAACCCTTCCTCGGGTGCGCTGTTCTTGAACGGCATCACCGCGATGCGGTAACCCACGGCGCGCATGCGTTCGAGTTCGGGTTCGGCGTGCGATTCGGCGGCGATGCCTGTGCAACTGGCGAGCAGCAGCATGAGCAACAGCGGGGCGGTGGTCGAACGTGTAGCGCTCATGGCTTCACCTC
>JBDSBS010000112.1:0-6050 GCA_039921435.1 Planctomycetota bacterium
GGCAGGCCGCGGTGTGCGTGCAGAACGGCGGCAGCATCAGCGTGCTGACCCGCGGGCGCATTCTCGGTGGCTCGGTCGCCGCCGGCACCTACTTCCTCACGGCCACCGGTTCACCGACGATCTCGGGCACCGGTGCCAGCGTCACGGGCACACCCAACCAGTCCGCAGCAGCCACCTACAACGACTCCTTCGAATCGGTGTTCGGCGTTTCCCAGGACGAACTGACCGCAATGGCGGACTACCTCGTGACCCTGCCCGCCGACTTTCCGAGCCCGGTCCCCGTCGACACGCTCGTGCTCAGCACGACCGGCATGACCTTCACGGCAGCCAAGCCCCTGAAGGGCACCGGCGTCGTGGCAATCGTCGGCGACACCGTGGTCGGGCAAGGCAGCTACTCGGCGTTCTCTGGCCTGCTCTACGTGCAGGGCAACCTGACGCTGCGCGAGCCGTGTGAGATCCAGGGTGCAGTCGTCGTCACGGGTTCGATCACCGTGCAAGGCAACAGCGACTTCGCCACGGTCACCTACGATGACGCGATCCTCGCGCACCTGCGCCAAGAACTCGGCACCTACCGCCTGTCGAGCGCGATGTCGCGCCCGATGGCCGGCGACCACTGAGAAGAGGCTGAGAGAAAATTATGATACAGCCTCTCAGAATCGCGCCTGTGGCCGCCTTCGCGGCCACGCAGAGAGTTCGAAACCGATTGTTTCTCACTCTCTGATCACACGATCGGCGATCACATCCGGGAATGCGTCACCGACTCGACGCACCGGGCGTCGAGGGCCCGCGCCGCGCGCCGAGCAGGATCAACGAGAACTCGGTGCCAGCCTGCATCGGATGGTGGGCCGTGGCGCCGAGCATGCCGCCGCACAGCGCAAACGGTGGCACAGCGCCGCCCACGAGCATCTCGACCTGCAACGCCAGCGTGTCGTTGACCATGAGGTTCATCGGCACGCGCCAGACCGGCCCCGGCCCAGCGCCCGCAACCGGCGACGGCGCTTCTGCGGCAGCGTGGAAACGAGGCCGCAGCACGACGCGGGCACCGAGGTTGGCGACGACTGACCAGATCGACGGGCGTTGCACGACGTGCCACAGCAGCGGCGCCAAGACGTCGTCTTCCTGCACGACCTGCAGCAGTGCCACCGTGCACACGGTGGCCTCGGCCAGCGGGCGCACGTCCATGCCCGTGTAGAACTCGTCCGAGCCCCTGGTCTCGGGATGCGCGTCCAATCGCTGCTGCACGAGCTGACAAGCGGTCGAGAACCCACGCTGCAGGAAGTCGCGCGGCAACAGCGGCTCGGAGCGACCTAGCACGACGCCTGCGGCATCGGTGACCGTCGCGATGACGCGGCACAACCGCGACCCGAACGCCTGCGGTTCGTCATTGATGCGAATCGACCACTCGACCGGGGGCAACAGTTCGCCTGCCCCCACCTCGTCGTTCGCGCGGGCAATTGCCAGCGGTTCCGTGAGCCGCAAATGCAGCAGCCAGTGCCGCGCGTGCCCAGCGCGCAGCAGGCGCAGCCCGTAGAGCACTTCGTCGCCGGCTCGCCACGCGTCGTCCGCGGCGAGTGGGTCGAAGCCATCGAGCAGAGCCGAAGCGCCCGGAAACGCCGACGACGGCAGGCTGCGCGCTGCGTCGACGAGGCGCACGTCGGGAGCTTCGGTGCTGCGACAAGCCGTGGCGCCGAGCATCGAAGACAGCAGCAGCGCTCGACGAAGTCCTGGGTGCACAAGCATGATGCGAAGCAGGCACCATACCCACGTCCAGCGGCAAGGGGAAAGCCCCTGCGCGGGTGCTCGCGGTGCACGGTGCAGCGGTGCAGCGGTGCAGCACGACACAGGCCGAATCGTGCCCGCCCTTCACCGCCTCACACCAACGGGCGTCCCAAGTAGAAGTCCGTCGCGGCCAGCCCGGCCGCATCGAGGGCGCGCTTCTCGAGTTCGACGTAGATCTGCTCGATGGCTCGCGGCGTGCGCAGCACTTCCTCGAGCGACTTGCCCTGCGTCGACAGCTCGAGGCCGAACGGCGTCGCGATGAACTCGAACCTTCGCACGCCGAAGTGGTGCGTGCGCCAACCGAGGTACCACGACCACTTCGTGAAGTAGTCGAAGCTGCGTTCGTTGAACGCGCGCACGTGCGTCGGATCGCTCCAGGCACCGAGCGACAGTTCGTGGGGCACGGCCACCTTCAGCACGCCGCCGGGCTTCAACCAGTGCAGCAGCGTCGTCATGGCGGCGGGCAGATCGCAAACGTGCTCAAGTACGTCCTGGGCGACCATTTCATCGAAGCATGCCTCACCGAGCGTGATCTCACCGAAGCGTTCCGTTGCGAACGTGCGCGACCCGGTAGCAGGCAGTGGCTCGCTCAGGTCGAACAAGACGTCCGGCCGCCACCGCGCATCGATGTCGAGATTGAGCCACGCAGGCTTCCAGTTCTTGCCGCTGCCGACGTGCAGCGTGGCCGGCACGGGGGGAAGTGACACGCGGGGAGGGGAAGCGATCAGGAGGGCCATGCCATCGAGACATCGGCCAGCGCAGCCCACAACTTGACCTCCATGGCTCCCTTGCGACGGGCACATGAAGAGCCCGGTTCCGACTGGGATCGAGCGTCCCGGAGTCGTCTCGCAACGATCGCCTGCCACCCAGAACGAACGGCTCGAAGAAATCCGTGGATTCCCCGTGCGGTGCGCAGGCACCGGTTCTTCCTGACATGACGATGCGTGCCACTTCCCCGTTCGCCTGCCTGCTGCCCCGACGATTCGTCACGCGGGTTCCCCGCATGCCTTGTCGGCGCGCCGGAATGCGGCAGAATCAGGGGCTCCTCGCCCACGCACCGTTCTTGGACGACAACACCCGCAACCTCGTCAGCCGCGCTCTCGAGCAGGATCGCGACGCGATCGACCTGCTGTTCGTGCGCTACCGCGACCGGCTGCGCTCGGCCTTGCGCAAACTGATCGGGCCGAAGTACCGCCTGCTGCTGGCCGACAGCGAAGACTCCACCCACGACGCGATCCTGTCGGCGCTGCGGCGCCTGCACCAATTCGAATACCGCGGCGAGGGGTCGTTCCTGGCCTGGCTGCTAAAGGGCGCCGAGTACGAGATCGTGCGGCGCATCCGCGCGCTCGAGACCAAGAAGCGCACGGCAGTCGGCGGACTGATCAGCCTCGATGACCAGGTCGACGTGTCGGCCCTCGCCAAGGACGCGACGCCGTCGCAGATGCACGACGAACACGAACTCGCCGAACGCGTGCGCATCGCCCTGCAGCAGCTGCCCGATCGCGAGCGCGAGATCATCGTGCTGCGCCGCTACCTCGAACTCGACACCGCCGAGATCTGCGCCGAGATGGGGCTGCCGACCGAAGGGGCCGTGCGCGCGCTGCTGTCGCGCGCCCAAGCCCGACTGTCGGGCCTGCTGTCGCGCACCCAGGAGTCGTGATGCGGCGCGAACCGGGAGCCTCTCCCGACGCCGAACCTGACGGTGGCGCGAGCCGGGGCACGAGCGTGCAGCACGCCGTCGAACAGTTCGTCGACCTGCACTCGAGCGGCCAAGCACCGGACATCAAGACCTTCGCCGAACGCTTCGAAGCGGACTTGCGGCCGCAGATCCTGGCCCAGTGCCGCGAGTTTCTGTCGTTCGACGGCTTGCTCGGCCACCAGGAATGGGAGCCGAGCACTCCGCAACAGACGCACGGGCGCACGTTCGGCGACTTCGTGATCCAGGAGGAACTGGGCCGCGGCGGCATGGGCATCGTCTACCTCGCCACGCAGCGATCGCTGAACCGACGCGTCGCGCTCAAGGTCATGGCCAGCGGACTGACGCTGAGCAAGCGGCACGTCGAGCGCTTTCGGCGCGAAGCGGCGGCCGCGGCGCAACTGCGGCATCCGGCGATTGTGCCCGTGCACAGCCTGTCGGAGGTCGACGGCACGTTCGCCCTGGCGATGGACTTCGTCGCCGGTCGCAACCTCGCCGACATCCTCGACGACCTGCGGCTCGCCAACGGCGATTCGCCGGCCGCCATCGAGGGCTCGCTCGGCATCGAGCCGAGCCTCGGGCACGTCGCCGAGTGTGCGATGTTCTGCGCGCAGATCGCTTCAGCACTCGCGGTCGCTCACGAGGCGGGCATCGTGCACCGCGACCTCAAGCCACGCAATCTGATGATCGACGACCGCCGCCAGGCGCGGCTGCTCGACTTCGGGCTCGCCAAATCGCTCGGCGAAGGCAGCATTTCGATGTCGGGCGAGATCACGGGCACGGCGCACTACATGAGTCCCGAGCAGACGCTGGCCAAACGCGTCGTCGTCGACCACCGCGCCGACATCTGGGCACTCGGCGTGATCCTCTACGAACTGGTGACGCTGCGGCGCCCGTTCGACGGCAAGAACCTGCAGCAGATCGTCTACGAGATCTGCTTCAAGGAGCCGGTATCGCCGCACAAGCTCAATGCGAAGGTGCCGCGCGACCTCGTCACGGTCTGCCTCAAGGCACTCGAGAAGGACCCGCAAACGCGCTACCAGACGGCTGCCGAGTTCGAGGCCGACCTGCTGCGCTTCCTGCGCTGGGAACCGATCCACGCCAAGCCGGCGGGAGCACTCGGCCGACTCGGCAAGTGGGTGCGGCGCCACCGCACGGGCACGACGATCGCTGCGTGGGTGATGGCGATCGTACTGACGGTGCTGGGCGTGCTCTGGTACCAGGCGGTGCAAGACGACCATCGCGCGAGCCAGTATCTGCTCGAGGCCCAGCAACACGCCGACGCCGGCCGCTTCAAGGAGGCGATCGCGAGCGTCAATCAGGCTCTGCTGCTGCGCAACGACGAAGCGACCCGCTCTCGCCTCGACCTGGCCTACCAGCAGAGCAAGACCGCTGCCACCCAGCGGCAGAAGGACATCGCCGAGGCAGCGCTGCGCGTCGCCCGCAGCAACCAGGCAATCGACCACGACCGCGAGTTAGCGATCCAGTTGGCGCTCGCGGCAGTCGACCTCGATCCGTCGTCGGTCTCGCGCAGCGCCGTGCTCGAAGCGCTCGGCAGCGGCTACCGCATCACTACCTTGCGCTCTGCCGACGGTGCACTGGTCCACGAGGGCATGGTGCTCAGCGCCCATTGGTCGCCAGACGGCAAGCGCATCGCGACGACTGGCGGCGATGGCAAGGTTCTGCTGTGGGACGCGGCCAATGGCACGCTCTCGAACACTCTCGTCGGCCACGCGGACCGGACCTGGGTCAGTGATCCGCACTTCGTGGCCAACGGCGACCGGCTCATCACAGGAGGGGCGGATCGCACCGTGCGCCTGTGGCGCACGGTCGACGGCAGTCTGCTGCAGACGTGGGCCGTGCCGGGTGCGGTATCGTCATTGTACATCGACCGCGCGGGCGACCGCGTCTTGACCGCGGGCTACGGTTCGCCGACCGAGGGACCGTGGTTCGCCCAAACTCTCGACACGAAGACCGGCACAGCACTGTGCCCCGACGTGCAGCACAGCCAGATCATTCGCGCCGCCGCGCTGAGTCCTTGCGGCGAGTATGCAGCGAGCTGGGCTGGTGAAGGCCATTCCGTGCGACTCTGGCGCGCGGGCACGGGCGAGACGATCGCGCCGCTGACCGGTTTCAGCGACGAGGTGCGGGCGATCACCTTCGCGCCGGACAGCACACTCGTGGCCACCGCCGCGATGGACGGCGGCACGCGCATCTACAGCGTTCCCGAGGGCAAGCTGGTGTGCACCGTCTGGCACAGCCGACCGGTCGACGCACTGACCTTCGACAGCGACAGCGCGCGTCTGCTGACCGGATCGCGCGACCAAACCGCCCGCTTGTGGCAACTGCACCGCGACGTTGCCGCGGGCACTTTGACTGCCAACGAAGAGCGCACGTTCGTCGGCCACGGCGGCCGCGTGCTGCAAGTCGCCTTCGACCACTCCAATGCACTCGCCCTGACCGCGGGCCAAGACGGTGTGCTGCGCGTCTTCGACGCCGGCGGCGGCCGGGCCTCGACGAGCATGGAGCTCCTGCGCTACGAAGTCGGCCCACAGATCGAGAGCGCCACGTTCGA
>JBDSBS010000113.1:0-8884 GCA_039921435.1 Planctomycetota bacterium
GATGTCGACGCACACCGTCAGCACGTCGGCCGCGACCATGTTGCCGGTGCCGATGCCGTGCAGCATCGAACTCAAGATCACCACCATGCCGACGTTCTCGAGGATCTTCGCGTAGGCCTCCTGGGCCTTGATGAGGTCCATCTCGGTGTCCGGCAATGGACCGTCGTCGCGGATGGAGCCCGCCAAACAGAACGGCACCTTCGCCTGCACGCACGCGTGCATGACCCCGCTCTTCAGCAAACCACTCTCGACGGCCTTGTGGATGCTGCCGGCGCGGCGCACCGAGTTGATCGCGCGCATGTGGTGCATGTGGCCGTGCACAGCCGGGCGTCCACTCGCGAGATCGATGCCGAGGCTCGAGCCGTAGAGCGCGACTTCGATGTCGTGGACCGCGAGCGCGTTGCCGCTCAAAAGGCCGTCGACGAGACCTGCGCGCAAGATCGCCGCCAACGTCGGCGCCGCACCGACGTGCACGACCACGGGCCCGGCCACGAGAACAACCTTCTCGCCCTCGGTCCGCACGCGCTGCCACTCGCGCGCAACTTCGGCGACCTGCGCCGCGAGACGCCGTTCGGAACTGGCGCCACCTTGCATGAAGCCGAACTTGCCCTCCTGCAACTTGCGCGTCGTGTACGGCGTGACGCGGATGCCGCCGTGCCCGACGACGAGACGCTGGCCCTTCTGCAGGTCGCGCAGCTTGACGCAGCGCGCGTTGCCGTTCTCGATCACGAGCGTCGCGTCCATGCGCTGTCCCTGCACCGACACCCACTGGCCGTCGAGCCGAACTTCGGTCGCCAGGTTGGTTGTCGAGTAGAACGCTTCGGGCGCGGTGCCATCGAGGCCGACCGTGGCGAGCTTGGCGTCCTGGGTCTCGGTCTCGCTGAGCCCGAGCGACATCAGGTCGGCCAGCAACCGTTCGAAGACCTTGCGATCAGGCGCCGTGACCTCGAGTTCGAGCTGGCTCTCGTCGAGGCGGTGCGTGCCGATCTCGAGGCGCACGACGCGGTAGGTCGCACCGGCGGCTTGCACGGCTTCGAGCGCGTCGGAAAGAAGGCCCGAGTCGATGAGGTGGCCCCTGGCCTGGAACGTCGCGACGATCTGCTTGCTCACGCGAGCGAAGGTAGCCTGTGGCCGGCCCGGGTGGGAAGGACGAAGGCGCGGTCCGCTCCGGCCGTCGACTGAACCGTGGCTGCAGCCGCACGTTCCGTGGGGTCCCCCTCTCGAGCGCTCTCAATTGGCACCTGCCACGATGCCGGGCCCACGGGTAGCATGCGCACCGCCCTACGGATGTCCCCTCTCGCCAGCAAACTCATCGACGCAGTCGGCCAGAGCCTGCGCGGCAAGGAGGACGCGGTCGAACTCGCCGTCGTGGCCCTGCTCGCCGGCGGTCACCTGCTGATCGAGGACCATCCAGGCGTCGGCAAGACCCTGCTCGCTCGCAGTCTAGCGAAGGCGCTCGACCTGCCGTTCCAGCGCGTGCAGTGCACCGCCGACCTGTTGCCCAGCGACATCATCGGCGCGCAGATCTACCACCCGCGCACGGGCGAACTGACCTTTCGACCGGGGCCCGTCTTCACGTCGGTGCTGCTCGCCGACGAACTCAACCGCACGCCGCCGCGCACGCAATCGGCGCTGCTCGAGTGCATGGCCGAACGGCGTGTCACGATCGACCGCGAGAGCCACACGCTGCCCGACCCGTTCTTCGTCATCGCGACGCAGAATCCGATGACGGCGGCCGGCACCTACCCACTGCCAGAGAACCAGCTCGATCGCTTCTTGCTGAGCATCCACCTGGGCTACCTCGACGCCGAACACGAGATCGACGTCGTCGCGCGCGAGGACGGCCACCGGCTCGCCGACCAGCTGAAGCCAATCGCCAATCGCGACGACCTGCTGGCGGCGCGCGCGAGCATCGACGCCGTGCGCTGCGACCGCGAACTCGCCGCGTTCATGGTCGAACTGGCCCAACGCACGCGCAACGCGAGCGAAGCGATGGTCGGCGTCAGCACGCGCGGGGCACAGGCCCTGCACCGGGCCTGCCGTGCGCGCGCCTTCGTGCACGGTCGCGACTTCGTCGTGCCCGACGACGTGCGGGCGCTGCTCGCTCCGGCGTGGTCGCACCGCATCACGGTGCGTGCCGGCGTCGACAGCGAGGCGATCCTGCACGAGATCCTCGCCGAAACGCCTCTGCCCGACTGACCCTGAACGGCGCCCATGGCCACTCCCAGCAGCACGGTCGAACTGACGCTCCGCGGCAGGGGCGTGCTATGGCTCGCCGCCCTCGCTGCAGGCGCTGCGTGGCTCGGCGACGACGGTAACGCGCGGCTCGCCGCGGCCATGCTCACAGCGCCGCTGCTCGTCGACTTCGTGACCAAACAACGCCGCTTGCACCACGTCGAAGTGAGGATGAGTCCGCGCCGGACGATCGCGGGCGCGCTGTTCACCGAACAGGTCACCATCGTGCACCGCGGACGCCGGCCGCTGCGCGAATGCCTGCTGACCGAGCCGCGCACCATGCGCAGCGAACCGGCCGTGTTGATGCCGCCCGTCACACCGCTGCAGCCGACCCGCGTCGGCTACCGCGCGCGCAGCTTGCAGCGCAGCCACGTGCTCGAGCGCGTCTTCTTGCTGGTATCGGCGTGGCCGCTGGGCCTGTTTCGCACGCGCGCAGTGCTCACCGTTGCCGCCGAGATGATCACCGAACCGGCCCGCGTGCCCCTCGACGCCGAGGTCGTGCAGGCGATCGCCGAACGCGAGATCTCGCCGCGCCACCGCCAGAGCCTGCCGGGCCCCGAGTTTCACGCTCTGCGCGAACACATGCCCGACGAAGACGCACGCGGGGTGCACGCACTGCGCAGCGCGTCGATGGGTGTGCTCGTGCGGCGCGTGACGCAGGGCCGCATGCCGCAGACCGTCGGCCTCGTGCTCGACATGCGGCGCCCACCGGGTCGTTCGTTGTTCCAAGGCACGCGGCGCTTCGAGTGGAGCCTCGGTGCCTGCGCCTCGCTGATCGCCTACCTGCGCGCGCGTTCCGCTCACGTGCAGGTCGTGGTGATCGACGCCGAGCCGGCGAAGTACCTCGTGCAGGGACCGGCCAAGGAAACCGAGCTGCTGACGCTGCTGGCCGAAGCCAGCCCGACACCGCATCGCCCCTTGTCATCCGAGCTGTTCCTCGAAGTGCGCCGGCTCGAGCACTGCTTCTGGATCCCGGCCGGCGCCTACCTTGCCTCGCCCGAGTTCGCCGCGATGTCGACGAACGTGACCATCGTCGGGGGCGACTTCGAATGAACGCTTCGTCGACTGCAGGTAGGGATCTTGGCAGGGATCTTGGCCGGGATACTCGCAGGGATAGTCGCAGGGATAGTCGCAGGGATAGTCGCAGGGGCGCTGCCCGCCTCGGCGCGCTGCTGCTCCTGGCCTGCTCGACGCTCGCCATGGCCAACCTGCCCGCCGATGCGTTGCCGATCGCGTGGTTGCTCGCGTTCACGCTACCGGGTGCTCTGCTCGGGCTCTTGCCAAACCGCGGTGCGCAGACCTGGCGGCGAGCGCTACTCGCCCTGGCGTTGCAAGCGGCCGCATGCTACCTGGCTCTCGAACTCGTCGGACCGATGTCGCGGCCGGCAGCGCTGGCCTGCACGATCCTGCCGCCGCTCGCGTTCGTAGCGGCTCGGCGCCACGACAGCGACGGTGCCCTGGGCCTGTTCTTGAGTTTCTGCGTGCTGCTCGTCGGCGTCATCCTCGACGGCCTGCATCTGCCGCTGCTGATCGCCTATGGCGTTGCCGGGTGCCTGTGCCTTCGTTGCGCTGCCCACACAGCCGCGCTCTCTCTGGGGCGAGCAAGCAGCATCGCTTCGACAAGCCGCCATCGCCTCATCGCTACGCTGACCTCATCGCTGGCACTCGTGCTCGGTTGCCTGTTCGCCGGCTTCGCCATCGACCGAACGTTGAGCTGGTTGCCCTCGCCGAGCCGGCAGCGCAGCGCCGACGTCAACGGTCCGAGCGACGGCCAGCCGGGCCCGCGCAGCGTCGGTCTCAGCGATTCGTTCGTGCTCGACGGCGGCCTCGGCGTGTTGTCCGAATTGCACGGCGAACAGCTCGTGCGCGTGCGGGCCGAGGCGGGTGACGAAGTGCCGAACGATCTCTACCTGCGATCGGGCTTCTTTGCGGTGCCAGGACTCGACCGGTGGCAGCTCGGAACACTCGAACGCACGCCGGCCGCACGAGCCAAGAGCCACCTGCTGAGACGACCTCTGCCGCAGATACGCACGTCGTGGCTCGAACTGGAGCGCTTCGACGGCGCGCGCAACTTCGTCTTCGCGCCGCCGCACGCTTGCGAGATCCGCGGCCTCGAGAACCTGATCGTCGACAGCGCGCGAGAGTGGATGCGGCAGCGAGAAGGCAGCCCGCAGGACATCTACGAAGTGGGCTACCAGCGATTGCCGCGGCCACCTCCCGGCGCTGCGATCGATCCGCGCGCGAGCCGCCTCGGCCTGCTGGGGCTGCCAGCAGGGCTCGACCGCCGCGCATTCGAGGACTTGCTGCGCGAATGGCGCGTCGGCGACGAGCCTTCTGGAGCCATCGATCAGATCGCGGCCGGCCTCGCGGCGCATTGCCGCTACGACCGCATCGAGCCTGCGGGCCCACACGCGCATGCGCTCGAGAACTTCCTGTTCGCGAACGGCGACCGCCGCGGCTACTGCATGCACTTCGCGTCGGCCGCCGCGCTGATGCTGCGCCTACGCGGCATCCCGTGCCGCATCGGCGTCGGGCTCTACGGCGGCAATCCCGATCGCCGCGAGCCGGGCGCGCGCTCCTACGGTTCGCAGCACGCCCACGCGTGGGTGGAGATTCCGTACCTCGATCGAGGCTACGTGGTTTTCGATCCGACGCCGGCGGCCGAACGCGGCCAGGCCACGCCATCTCGCCTCGACACCTCGTTGCCGGAGCACGCCGCCGACCAGGCGTTCGCTGGCCGAACGCGCGACGCGTTGGCGGAGTTCGTCAATTGGCTGACACAACCGTGGCTGCTCGTGCTGGCGCTGCTGCTCGCCATCGGCAGTGCCGCGTGGCCTGGCCGGGCGCAGTTGCCCGCGCGCGCGTCGACCCCGCCCACGGCCCGAACCGCGCGCCGTTTGCTCGTTCGCATCTTGCGCGCGCTGAGCTCCGCGGGTCATCTGCGTGGCCACCGCCAGACTCTCGAGTTGTTTGCGCGCGACCTAGCACAGCAGCAACGTCTGCTGCCCGAAGTGCAGGCGGCGTTCGCCGCCTACCAGGAAGTGCGCTTCGGTGGACGGCCCTTCGACCGCGAACGCGAGCGCATCTTGGCGCAGGCTGTCGACGCAGCGTCCAGCATGCCGCCGCTCCAGCCCGTCGCCACAGCACCTGTCTCTGCCTAGTGGTGGTAGTCGAAGGCGAGCGGCCGGTCGAGTTGCCACCGCGCTCGCCTCCCACGATCAGGCGCGCGCGGGCACGTGGACCGCAGGCCAAATGCAGTCGACTCGCAGACGGTCATCCGTGATGTCGATGTGCAAGTCCCCGCCCACTCGCCGCAGCGCCAACAGCGCGGCGGTGAGGCCGGCAACCTGCGGCGTGGAGCCGCCGAGCAAACCCAACAGACCGGGGGTGAACGCAGCGATGCGCTTCGCTTCGGCGAGGCATTTGGCGTCTCCCACCGTTGCTTCGAGACGGGCCCGAACGCAGCGACGAACACGAGTCCCGGCGACAGCCATGTGCACGGCCGCGACATCGACCGACACGCCCTTCGACTTGCTCTCGAGCAAGAACATCAAGGCCTCGCGCAGCGTCTGCACCGCTTCGTTGGCGACCACGCGGATAGAGGGCAGGTCAGGGGCCTGGTGCACGGTCAGGGCGACACCATTGCGAATCGCCGACTTGCCGATCACAGCGATGGCTTCGTCGACCACGCTGCTGGCGGCGACCACCGCGCGCGGCACCTCTTGCTCGAGTTGGTGCACCAGCGCCCGCGAGAGCGTCGCTGCGTGTTGCGTGCCGCGCTGCAGATCGTCCAGGATGCGCTGGTCGGTCGCAGTTCGCTGGCTCTGGCGCAGCGCGCTCGCGAGACCGAGACCCGCCCCCAGCAAGTTCGTCAAGTCGTGCACGATCGCCGAGGCGGCAGCCGCCAAGGAACGCCCGCGCGCCAACTCGAGCAGTGCCGCGGCCGCACGTTCGCGGTGCGTCACGTCGCGGGCCAACAGCCACGTGCCTCGAGCGGCGGCAGCGCGGCGCAGTTCGTAGTATTTGCCCAGGACACTCAGCAGGACGGGCTCGCCGGCTGCCAACCGCTCCTCGGCGTCGCCAAAGAGGCGCAGCGCCGAAAGCGAACGACATGGACCGGCATCGCCACCCACCGCCGCGAGCAAGGCCCGCATCGTGTCGTTGCGCGGCGACAGCACGCCGTGCGCACCGATCGCCGCGACAGCATCCTCCAGCATCTCGATCGGGAACCCATCCGACTCAACCATGCCGAGGTTGTAGTGCAGAACCCCGTCGGGGAAACCCCGGACTGACCCTTAAGGCAATGCCACCAGACGCGCCCGCCCCCGATCGAGGATCACGCGGCACCTACTAAGCAAGTCGACACCGAGCACGCCGTGCACAGGAAAGAGCGCACTCGTGCTGCGCTGGATCACGGGCAACGCGACGCCGCGGAACCGCGCCTCGGAGCAGCGCAGCACCAAATCGCGCACTTCGCGCACCGCTACGAGACTGCCGCCGACGGTGCGCACGCGGCGGAACGTCGGCACGGTGCGCGCATCGCGGCCTGGCAGAGCCTGCACCCCGGCCGCCGTGAAGCTCGAGTGGCTGGCGCCGGTATCCATCACGAACCACAAGCGCACCCCTTCGACGAAAACGGGCAGCAGGCAGCGCCCGTCCGACCGCACACACTGCACGGACTGCTCCACCGGCAGCCCGCGCGGCAGTTCGAGCACGACGCTCTGGCGCTCGGGGTCGAGAGTGAGACGGCAAGCGGCGAGCAGATCCAGGCCGAGCACGCCGCGCGGCACCCGCTCGGGCCCGCCATGCTGGTCGCGCAAGCCCAGAGCCTGGTCATCGACGACCAGCACCGGAGTCGGGCCGATGTCGACGTCGCCCATGGTGAATTGCGCCAGCACGCCGACTTCGACCTGGAGGCTACGACCAGCGGCGTCGAGCACCGTGCCCGCAGCCTGGCGCCCGCGCACACCCAACTCATCGGCGAAGCCGCGCGACACCGTCGTCATCGACGTGCCCGTGTCGATCGTGAACGGGCGCTGCAAGTCACCCGAACCACAGATGAACTCGGGCGCATCCCCTGGCAACAGGGACTGCTCCGTCAGCAGCGGTCCGGCCGGCTTGCGCTGGAAGGGCAGCCCGAGCGCAATCGTCGCGAAGGCCGTGCGACGTTCTGGATCGGCCGCCGCAGCTCCGGCCAGCAACGGCCCGACACACTCGCCCCAGCGACCGGCGGCGAACAGCAGATCGCCGAGCCTCCCGCGCAGCGCGGCCAGGGTCGGCGCATCGGCGCCATCCGCTCGCGCATGCCGCAAGGCCAGGGTCTGCTCCTGCACCGCCTCGTCGTCGCGCCACAGCAGGTCGGTGACGAGCGCGCTCCACTGCGCCGCATCGACGTGGCGCGGCGAGCGCGTCCGAACGCGAGCCACACCCTCGGCCGCCTGCTCGATCCGGCCTTCGGTGAGAGCCGTGCCGACGAGTTCGAGCTCGCTCTCGATCGAGGCTTCGGGGGCGCGCGAGAGACAACCCGCCGACAGCAACAAGCCGAGCCCGGCTGCGCATCGCGAAGTCATCAGTTCGTCGTGACGAGGATGGTGCGGCGCGAGACCTGTTCGACTCCACGCTCAATCGCGCCGATCGATTGCAGGAAGGTCGCGGTGTTCCGGTAGGGTTCTTGCGACCGCGTCACAGGGCCAGTGCCGGCAAAGGCCGACACGGTGAGCAGGTAGGTCCGGCCAGCGACGAGCGGCGTCGCCGCCTCGGGCGGCAATTGCACGAACGCGAATTGCGTCACGTCCGCGGGCACGATGACCTGCCACCGCAGCGTGTCACCTGTCGTCGCACTGAGCAGTTCGATCGATCCGTGCAAGGCTCGAGGTGGCAGCGAAAACTCGACCGCAAAGCCGCTGGCCGGCACTACAGACCCGGTCACCGGCGCCGTCACGACCGGAAACTCGAGGAACGAAAAACCCGCACTCGTCGGGCCCCCCGGCGACGGCGCCGACGGCCGCGTCAGCGCGATCAGCGCGCTGATGCTCGCGATCGAGCCACTGGCAGGGAACCCGCTGCTCGGGAAGAGGCCATTCAGCACAGCTTGCCATCGATGGCCCCCGAGCGCTCCGGCCAATGCGGGCAGCTGGAACACGAGGTCGGCGCCGCTCGCCGCATGGTTGCCGCGCAGGTCGCGCACCACATCGACGACGCGCCCCGAGGGTTGTTCGAGAGCCAGCGCCAACTGCAGGCTGCCAACGGACAGCTCCGGCTGGATTCCGACCAGCGCCTGCGCGACCGTGAAGGTCGTCGACGCCTCGAGATCGAGCGCGATGTCGCGCTGGATCAGAGCACCCTCGTTGGGCACGACGTCGGCAACGATGCCGGCCTTCCGCAGCGTCAGGATCGAGCTCGCATTCGTCAGTTCGACCGCCGCCAGGTTGCCGCCAACCGCGTCGACGCCGGTCTGGAACGTACCGTGCGTCGTCGCCGGATCGACGTCCTTCGGCAGCGGCTGGCCGATGGACGTGCCGCCAGTGACGTCGTCCCACCATTCTTGCAGCGAGATGCGGCGCGTGACGCGCAGCTGATGATCGCGGCTCGGATCGGCACCGATCAAACTGCCCGCGACGAGTCCGTGCCGATCGAAACCGAGCTGGGG
>JBDSBS010000114.1:0-2915 GCA_039921435.1 Planctomycetota bacterium
GTGGGTGTTGGTGCGTTCGGGCCCATCGAGCGGCAGCACGGCCCCCGCCGGGCGCCGGATCATCGCGCGCCGCAGGGCCTCGACCACGTCGTCGACCGCGATCACGGAAAGTGGTCGCGCCCGCCGCGGCACGACGGCGAGTGGAGCACAGGCCTGGCGAAACAGCAGACGAGTTGCGGCATCGCCGGCGCCGTAGATCACGGGCGGCCGCACGATGGTCCACGGCAGCGGCCCAGCGACCACGACCTGCTCCGCCCGACGCTTGCTCTCACCGTAGTTCGAGACGGGCCGGCAGCGGTCGGGCAGGTCTGCCGACCCGGCCCCGTCGACGCTCGGTCCAGCCGCCGCGAGCGAGGAGACGAAGACGAAGTGGGCGCCTGGACTTCGCTCGGCAGTGGCCGCCAGCAGGCGGCGCGTTCCTTCGACGTTGATCGCCTCGAACTCCGACGGGCGCCATGCCTTGACGGCACCGGCCAGGTGCACCACGGTCCCCACGCCCACAGCGGCGGTAGCCAGGGCATCTGCAGATCCGCCCAGTTCGCCGAGGTGCAAGCTGGCGGCGGGAATGCCAGCCGCAATCGCCCTGGCCCGGTCCCGAACCACACATCGCATGCGCTCGACCGGGAAGCCGGCCGCAGCCAGGCGACGCACGAGCGCTCCCCCCAGGAACCCGGTCGCACCGGTGATCAAGAGGTCGCCGGCCGCAAGATCGTTTGCTTCTGGGCAGACCAAGGCAGGACAAAGGTTTTGTCAGCGTGCAGGTCGGAATCTACCATCCTGCCGGACCTTGGACATCTTCCAGAAGTGCGACGGATTTGGACGAGCTCGCGAACTGCAGGCCATGGGTCTGTACCCCTACTTCATTCCGCTGCACGGAAGTGAGGGCACGGAGGTCGAGATCGCAGGCAAGCGCCTGATCATGATCGGCAGCAACAACTACCTCGGGCTCACCCACCATCCGAAGGTACGCGAGGCCGCCCTACAGGCCATCCGCCAGTACGGCACGTCCTGCTCGGGGTCGCGCTTCCTCAACGGCACGCTCGAGTTGCACGAAGAACTCGAGCGGCGCCTCGCGGCCTTCATGGGACAGGAAGCGGCGCTTTGCTTCTCGACCGGCTTCCAGACCAACCTCGGCGCGATCTCGGCGATCGGCGGCAAGGACGACGTCATCCTCTGCGACCGCGAGAACCATGCCTCGATCATCGATGGCTGTCGCCTGAGCTTCGCCGACATGCGCAAGTTCCGGCACAACGACCTGGCCGACCTCGAGGCGCACCTGCAGCGCGCCCACGCCCAGAAGAAGGCCATCCTGATCGTCGTCGACGGTCTCTACTCCATGATGGGCGACCTGGCGCCACTGCAGGAGATACGTGTCCTGGCCGACCAGTACGGCGCGCGCCTCATGGTCGACGAGGCGCACTCCATAGGCGTGCTGGGTCCGGGCGGCCGCGGGGCTGCGGAGCATTGCGGCATCCAGCCGGATCTCGTCATGGGCACGTTCAGCAAGAGCTTTGCGAGCCTGGGTGGCTTCATCGCAGGCCCGGCGAACGTGATCCACTACATGCGGCACCACGCCCGCGCGCTCATCTTCTCCGCCTCGATCACGCCGGCCTCGGCTGCCGCGGCCTTGGCGGCGCTCGAGATCATCCAGACGCGCCCAGAAATGCGCCGGCGCGTACTTCAGATCGCCCACCGCGTACGGACGGGCCTGGCGAAGATCGGCTTCTCGACGGCCGGCACGCTCGCGAGCCCCATCGTCCCGGTCGTCGTCGGCGACCAGGTGCGCATGCTGCGCCTCTGGCGCACGCTGTTCGACTGCGGCCTGTTCACGAACGCGGTCACCCAGCCTGCCGTGACATTTGGCCACGACCTGATCCGCACCAGCTACATCGCCAGCCACACTGACGAACAGGTGGAGCAGGTGTTGGCGCGCTTCGCGGATGCCGGCAAGCGCACCGGCGTGCTGGCCAACACCCCGCCGCCCAACTCGGCCTCGCAGGCAGCGGGGCGGTGACGGCAGCGGGCCTGACGGACACGGGCGCTGGCGGGACGGGGCGCTCGGGACGGGGCGCTGGCGGGCGCGGGCGCCTCGAGCGGACCGACTGCTTGCGGATGGCAACTGACCCGAGCGCTCCGATTGCGTAGCCTGTCGTGGCGATGAGCGACGCGCCACCATTCGTCCACCTGCACGTGCGCTCGCACTACAGCCTGCTGGCCGCGCCGGTGGAGGTCGGCAACTTGGTCGAAGCGGCCGCGGCAGATGGGCAGCAGGCCCTTGCACTGACCGACAACGGCAATCTGTTCGGCGCCGTCGAGTTCTATCAGGCCTGCAAGAAGCAGAAGATCAAGCCGATCCTGGGCCAGACGACCTACGTCGCAGGACGCACGTGCTCGGAAGCCGCCGGGGCCGACAACCCGACCTACGACCTGACGCTGCTCGCCGCCAACGACCGCGGCCTCGACAACCTCAAGAAGCTGTCGGGACGCGCCTGGCTCGAAGGGTTCAGCTACCGACCGCGCGTCGACCTCGAGCTATTGCAGCAACATCGCGAGGGCATCATCGCCCTGTCCGGCACTGTGTCGTCGCAGATCGCGACCGCGATCCAGCAGGGTGACGTCGCTTCGGCGAGCGCTGTGGCGTCGCGACTGCGGGAGCTCTTCGGGTCCGAGAACTTCTTCTTCGAGGTCGCGGAGACCGGCTCCGAAGCCCAGCGCAGGGTGACGTCCGCGCTGCGCACGCTCGGTGAACGGCTGGCGATCCCGTGCGTCGCTACGAACGACGTGCACTACCTGAAGGCCGAGGACTGGCTCGCGCAGGACATCATGCTCTGCATCCGCAGCGGCAAGTCCGTCGCCGACCAGACGCGGTTTCGCATGGGCTCGCGCGAGCTGTGGTTGAAGAGCCGGGCCCAGAT
>JBDSBS010000115.1:0-4815 GCA_039921435.1 Planctomycetota bacterium
GCGCTCACCACGCGGTCGGTCCGTGCCATCTCGGTCCGCAGCCAGGACCTGATCCCGCGCCACGCTGGCCAATAGTCGGCCGGCCAGTAACTCGATCGTGGTTGCGCAATCTCGGGGCGGCCGCCCTCGAGCAGCATCCGCAGGACACCTTGCGCGGCCTGCAGGCGGGCGGGGCCGCCGGAGCCACATCGCTCGACGGCATCGTTGGCGTGTTCGTTGACCCACAGCAGGCTGCCCTCGTGTAGGGCCTCAGAGACTACGTGCCAAACGTCTTTGGCGACCGCACGCACCGCGTGGTGAGCGCTGGGCTGCAGGTCCCCTACGCATCGCCCCTTCGTCCAGACGTCGTGCGGCTCAGCACCGGGCAGAGGGCAGACGGCGGAGCCGACTTCGTCGAAGACGTCCCAGTCGGTCGCCGGCGCCAAGAGCCTGGCGTCGCCCCTCCATGGCCGATGCCCCTTCGCTTCCGAGTACCGCTTGCTGCGTTCATGCTCGCGGTCGCGGCCAGCAACGTCGACAACGTGTCGAAGGCCCGCGGCGACGATCAGAACGCGTTGCCAGTCGGTGCCCGACCAGGTGCGGTGCAAGTCGTCGACGAGAACCACCGTCGACCAGGCGCACGCGTGCGCCAGCAGCGCGCCGGGCGCGGCACCCTTCCAGCGCGGTAGTTGGCTCTCGAACACCGTGTCCACCGGCAAGGCAATCGCCTGCCCGCTGGCGCCCTCGAGCACCATCGGCCGGGCGGGGCCACTGCTCACCTTGAACCACTGGCAATCGTCTTCGAGTGGTTCGACTTCCTTGCTGCTCATGCTCCGGCGCTCACCTTCCAGGCTCGCGGATGGAAGTAGTCGCCGTGGGCTGCCGGAGCCTGGAGCGTGAGGGCACGGTGGGGAGCTACCCCACCGCTGCCCACGGCGTATTCAGAGTAGTCGGTTGTCGTCAGCCGTCCAACTTCAGCCGGATGCCGAGGCGGTTCTCGAGCACCGGACGCAGATCCTCCGCCAGCTGCTCAGGCGTCTCCCACACGACGTGCAAAAGCTGCCGCGTATCGAAGGGCAGGTCTTTCAGGTGGTCCTTTCGAACGGTCCAGATCACCGGTTTCCCAAGGCCATCGGCGACGCCGGCTTCGAAGAACACGCTCGGCCGAAGCCCCGTGGCGTCCGCGACGAGCGCGCGTGACCGGCGGATATCGACCATGATCTTGGCATCGATCCGTTCGCCGTGTGGCTTGTCGCGGTCCACGCGGAACGGCACGTAGCCAGCCTCCCGGATCGCCGGTTCGAGGCCGTGCGCGTAGAGGTCGTCGGTCGACTTGTCGAACCACATTGCCACGAACACCTGAGTGTTGAGCACCGTTGAGCGCGAGATCTCCTCGAGCCGGAGAAGGCCGTCCGTCGTCAGGCAAAAGGTGTCCGGGTCACCACCAGTGACGGGTTCGATCCGGCCAAGCTGCCTTAGACCCTGCAGCAGAAACCTCACGTCTCTCTCATCACGGGCAAACACTTGGGGCGCGATCACTTCGCAGTCGACCAACACACCTTCGCCGTAGAAGTTCGTGTCTTGTTCGATGATCTGCAGCAGGCGGTCCAGCTGCTGTGTCACTGGCCACTTCGGCGGCAGGCGATCTCGAAGCTCCTCAAGTGTGCCCTCCAACTTTGGCTGCGGTTGACACAGCTCACAACGCTCCCGAACCCACGCCGACAGCCGATACCACCACTCGGGGCGGGCGCCATCCAATTCCATGCGCAGCATCGAGTGGATGGTGAACGGTCCGCAGCGCCTGCAATTGTAGCGTCGCCATCCAAGCTCCGGTTCCGCCCGAGACGCTGGGCCTCGGCATATGGGGCACCTTTCGTTCACTGAATCTGTCATCGTTTCGTCCCCCGCGCCGTCGTTGGGTTCCAGGCAGATCCGGAAGATCGCCCCGCCCGGCGAATCCGCTCCCTCTGGCCTTGGCTGATCGGCACGGCGTGGTTGCGGTTCACCCACTCGCGCACCGCGGCTGCATGCACGAACCAGACGGCGCCGACCTGCACGATCGGCGGGAACTTACCGCGTGCTGAGGCGGCGACGAGCACGTGCGTGGCCTTGCCGAGCTCCTTGGCTACGCGGTGCAGGGGCCACATTTCGGGGAGCAGGCGTGGCAACTCCGCCGTCTGGTCGTCGTCTGCCGACCTCATCTCGTTCGGCATCGTCACGCTGCACCGCCTTCAAGGGCGTAGTCTTCGATTTGGAACACCTCTGTGCCGTCGCGGTCAGTGACGAGAACGAAAACCCTCGTCGGATCAGTGGCGCGCCGAAGATCGGTGCGAATCAAGATCGTGGTCGAGTCCTCGCCAACAAGCCGTTTGGCGATGTTTCTGGCCGTGTGCACGAACATGAACACGCGCCCGTTCTGCAGGCAGTAATCCGCCGCCTGTCGCATGCCATCTGGCATGTCGTCGCACGCGCCTGGGTGCGCAAGGGCTTCTGACGTCATCAGCAGCACGCCCATGACGGGGCGATAGCTCTTGGTCCATTCAACCAGGAACGACCGCATCAACGGGCGCACAAGCTCCTCGGACTGGCGCGCGATTTCCCTGCGTCGCGGCAAGGCGGTCAAGATGCACCGCCTTGCCGCAGCTTCGTGATCTCGGCCTCGAGCGCGACTTCCCGATCCGACTTCGGCAGGGACTGCCGGGACTGCGGCGTCGCCCTCGTCGTCTGATGCACCGTGTCTTGTTGCCAGTCGACGACATCGCCCAGCACGTAGCCGCGGGAGTAGCTCGGCGTACCCGGCGGCGATTCGTCGGCATATGCGAGCCAGCCTCTGTACATGAAGTTCGAAACGAGGCCGCCCACCTGATGGCTAGTGCGGCCCGGCATTGCAGCGGCGAGGTCCTTCGTGTTCAGCGCACTGCCGGCCTTCTCCAACAGCTCGGCAACTGCGCGCATCACGGCGCGGCTTTGGTTCTGCCGCACGTGCGGCAGCTTCGAGATGCGGTTCTCGATTGCCCGTGCATCGCGTCGCGCCTTCTCGTCAACAAGGCGTTGGCGGAAGCGGGCCGCTTCCTCTGGAGTGATCCAGTCGACTTGCGACGTGCGAGTGGAGGTCATCGCTTCGCCCTCCGCGCCTTCGCGGGCTTGGCCTTCGCGGGCTTGGCTTCTGCTCGTTCCGCGGCATCACGGCGCTGGCATTCCTCTCGGTCGGCCGCTTCCTGGCGCTGCTTCTCGACCCTCGCGTCGTAGTGCTGCTTGAGCCAAGCGGCTTGCTTGTCGCGATCCGGTGCCCGGGGTTGGTCGATGATGCGATCTCTGCGGGCTTGCTGCGCCTCGACGATCAGTACCGGCACGCGCGGGTAGATGGGGTATGCGTGCATGCCTTCGACGGCCTTGCCACGCAGATGTCCGACGTCGGCAATCAGCGCGGCGTACTGCGGGTCGAGGCTCTTGGCGCCGATGTCGTGCAGTTCGCGCGCGGCCTCGAACAGCAAGTAATCGAGCTGCGCGATGAGTTCGGCCGCGTCACGCAGTTCGCCGGCATAGACCGCCTGGACGCGCACCCTCATGGCGCGGCCGGTCACAGTGCACCTCCCTTGCGCGCCACGCGCTTCTCGGGCACGCCAGCCGCATCGAACGCGGCCAAGATCGGATCGACGAAGTCCCGACGAGCCGGCAGGTGCAGAGCCACCAACGCCACCAGGTCGGCCAATTCTGCCAGCGCGAGCCTGGCTTGCTTCACTGTGCAGTAACGCCTCCGAGCTTGACCTGCAAGCCAACGCGCCTCGACCGGCTCGAAGGCACGGCGGAAGTCGACGCACGGGTCGACGTGCTCGACAACAGGAACAACGCGGAAGGAAGAAACGGCGCTCACGAGACACCTCCCTGGCTCAGCACGAAGAGGGGCAGGTTGTCGGCGCCGATCACCTGTACGTCAACGACAGGGTGCCGCGGCGCGAGTGCATCGAGCACCAACAAGGCATGCTTGCGGGCCTGGGCGGGCGTGGCTTCGATTTCGCCGCGCAACAGAACCTCGCAGCGATCCGCGCCGAGCGGGCGCGTGGCGAGAACGTGGAACGCGGACGGTGCCGCGACGGCGGGGCCGGTGTTGAGGTTCAACCGGCGAACGGGTAGTGACGAGTGCATGCGGATCTCCTGGTGAATACAGGGGTTTCGCTAGGGCCTCGGCTGGCGCTCAAACGCCACCGGGGCCCGCTTCAATCGAACGGGGAATAGAAAGAGCGAGCTACCGGCGACGCTTCGCCGGCTTCGGCTTGGCCTCGAGCGCTTCCAGTTTGGCCAGGTCTTCCAGGCTCACCAGGGCCGCGCGGGGCTTGCCGTGTTTGGTAACGGTGAAGCGGGTTCCGAGAAGGGCCGCTTGGTCCATCCATTCGGTGATCTTGTCCCGGAACTCCTGCACCGCAACCTCGGTCGGCTTGACCATACTCCAAACCTTACGGACTGCGGGAACGCTGTCAAGAGGCCGCCTGACGGATGGCTCTACCAAATCACTTGGCCAAGCAACCGACGCCCCGGCCCCACCGGCAGAGAAGCAGAACGCCCACGTTGGCAATCACCGGAACTGCAAGCCCCCACCGCAGCCACGACCAATCGAAACACGGTGGCCCCAGTTCCGTCATGCGCGTCGCGAGGTCCGGCCTCGACATCGCCACCCATCTCAGAGTCGCGATAGCCAACACGACAATGGCAGCCGCAGCCAGCCAGCTAGCCGCAGACAGCCAGTGCTGCGGGCGCAGTCCCCATAGGTGAATGGGCGGCACGGTCACCGTGAGTAGCCCAAGATCGAGAGCCGCCACTGCCCAACCGACCCAAGTC
>JBDSBS010000116.1:0-4172 GCA_039921435.1 Planctomycetota bacterium
CGTTGCCTTCGAGAGCCGCGATCTGCCCATGCAGGCGCTTGTTCTCGTCTTCGGTCTGCTCGAGGCGGACCTTCGTCAAGCCGAGTTCGGTCTCGCGCGACGTCTTCGCCTGTTCGAACGTGTTGCGCTCGCCGGTCAGAAGGGTGCGCTCGGCGTTCCAAGCGGTCATGGAGGTTTCGTGCTTGGTCTCCGTTGCCTTGAGCTGCTCCTTGTAGTTGTGCTGCCTCTGCAAGTGCGTGCCGGCGAAGATCGCAAAGCCACCTGCAAGAGCGAGATTGAGGACGATGAATACGCGGCCGATGGGACTCATGATGACCAGGTAACTCCTAACTTGCGTCCTGCGGGGAAACGAACTCCGTTACGACCGAAGTCCGAGCGCAGGTGATGGCCCTGTGACTGAGGGCGGTGCCACAGGGGTGAGGGCCAGAGGGGTAGGGGACTGTGAGAAAGGTTGAGAAGACGATCGGTTGCCCGAGGGCAGCCTCCCATATGGACTGACGACCACGCATGGGGGGACCGCATCCCAAAGCGAGAAGCCTGGGGGATGCGGAATCCTAACTCCATGCCCGGGACCGTCAAGAACCACTTCGAGCGGGAAGCGCCGACTCAGTCGGTGCCACCCGCAGTAGGTCGTGCTGTTCGAGCTACACGGAGTCTAGCCCACCGAAAGGCCGCGTGCAGGAGTGTGAGCGCGAGCAGCAGCGCTGCCGCAGGGCCCGCGGCGGCTCGCAACCATGCCAAGGGCGGCACGCGTCCAGCTCCCAATGGCAACTCGACGCGCAAAATTCGCGCGGCAGGGGTCGGCGTTGGCGCCATCGGCAGCCAGGCCAGCAGCCGGCCTTCGGCATCGACTGCCAGACTCCATCCGTCGGTCGTGCAGCGAACGACCGGCGTGGCCAACTCGAGCGCCCGGCACACGGTCATGGCGGCCAGCTGCACGAGCTCGTCGCCGCCGCGAAACCACGCCTCGTTCGACAACGCACACAGGCAGCGCGCGCCCGCCGCCACCTGTTCTTCGCCCGGCCCGGGAAAGGCGTTGTCGTAGCAGAGCAGCACGCCGAACGGCACGCCGCCGGCGGTGCGCAACGGCGGCAGTTGTCGGCCCGGAACACAGTCCGGCGCCGAGCCCCCTAGCGCCTGCTCGAACACGTCGTGCATGATGCGACCCAGCGCCGCCGGCAACCAAGCCAACATCGGCACGAACTCACCGCCGGGCACGAGCAGCCGCTTCTCCTGGTGACCCAGCACACGACCGTCGGGCAACGCCACCAGCCACGCGGCCGGGGTCACTCTTCCATCGCGCCGCAGGTTGCCGCCGGCGAGCAAGCGCGTCGTCGACGCCGGCAACCAGTGCGGCAGCACCCGGGCCCGGCCCGCCTCGACGTCTTCGCTCGCGAGATCCTCCGGCACGCTGCTCTCGGGCCAGAGCACGAGGTCCAGCGCCGGGTTGGACGCGAGCAGCTCGCGCGTCGGCTGCAGCAACCGTTCGGCGAACAGCTCGCGAAAGCGTGGCCACTGCTCGGCTCGAGGCAGCCCCTCGTACGGATCGGAAGGATGGATGCCGGGCTCGACGGCAGCAATCGACAGACGTTCAGGCAACGCGGGGGCATGCGCCGCGTGCACCCACCACCCGCCCACGGTCGCCGCGGTCACCAACGCCCCCACTGCAGCCAGCGTCGTGACCGCCGCTCCCCACCGCGGCACACCGCTGCGCCAACTTCGCCAGATGCCGAGCAACGCCGCGGCCAGTGCTGCGAGCAACGCATTCGCGAACACTTCGCCGCCGAGCGAGACGGCGCCGAGCAGCGCGGGCCACTGCCACAGGCAATGGCAGGGCTGGCCGTGTGGGTAGTAGATCTCCGGCATCACGGCGCGCAGCCAGAACGATGCGGCCACCGCGACCGCGAAGGCCACCGCGGCGCAGCGTTTGGGCACGGCACGCACCATGGCCGTTCCCAGCACGAAGTACAGGCCACCCAAGACGACCACCAACAGGTACGCTGCCCACATCAAGTGCTGCAGCGACCACGAGAAGAACGCCATGTGCACGCAACCGAGCAAGTAGCTGTCGCGGTACGGCCGCACCGCCGTTGTCGCCAACGAGAACCACATCATCAGCCCCGGCACGACGAGGAACTCTGCGCCCGGCACCCAAGCGGGCGGGGTCGCTGCCGCGAGCAGCAGACCGCCGCCGACGGCTGACAAGAGCGCGCCGCGGCGTGCGCGTCGGTGGGGTTCGCTCAAGGCAAGGCGACGCCAGCGGCGCCTCCCGCGAGTTGGATCGTCGCGACGTCGCCCGGTTGCACTTGCGCTGGCACGAGCGCATAGACGTTGCCCCACAAGAGACCGAACGGATCCCCACTTGGCGATGGAGGCGCCAGAGCGGCCTCGAGCGTGCCCGCCGCCGACGGCTGCAACCGCGCTGGCACAGCTTGGAAGCGAGCGTTGGGTCGCCACAGTGTGCCCGCCGCAGGCGCGTGAATGCGCAGCTCGCCGGGGTCGGCGCCCGACAGGGCAAACAACAGCGGTCGCACCAACAGGTCGAACACCGTGAAGCTCGACGCGGGATTGCCGGGCAGACCAAACACGAAGCGCGCACCTGCCGCTGCCGATCGCGTACCGAAGAACGTCGGCTTGCCTGGCTTGAGGTCGATGCCGTGGAACTCGCGCTGCACGCCGAGCTCTTCGAGCGTGCCGTGCACGAGGTCGTGCGTACCCTTGCTGATGCCGCCGATCGTCACGAGCACATCGGCTTCGTCGAGGCCGCGCGAAAGCATCGCACGCAGCGCCACCGGTTCGTCGGGCGCGATGCCAAGCCTTCGCGGCACAGCACCGCATGCTTCGACTTGGGCGGCGACCGCCCACGAGTTGCTCTCGCGCACCTGATGAGGCAGCGGCGTCTGCTCGACGGGCACGACCTCATCCCCGGTCGCGACGATTGCGACGACGGGACGGCACGCCACGCACACCATGGTTTTCCCGAGCACCGCGAGTACGCCGATCGCCGCGGGGTCGAGACGGCGCCCCGCCGCGAGCACCTCTTGCGCAGTTGAGAGTTCGCTGCCCATTGGCCGCACGTTCTGTCCCGCGCGCACCGCGTCTTGCAGCACCACGGGCTCGCTCGCGTAGCCACTCGTCTGTTCGACCGGCACGACCGCGTCCGCATCCGGCGGCACGACGGCCCCGGTCATGATCCGGATCGCTGCACCAGCCGGCAGAGTGCCCACAAACGGTCGTCCGGCGAGGCTCTCGCCGACGACGCGCAGCGCTGTGCCAGCCGCTAGCCCCGCGGTACCCGCGGCGACCGCGAAGCCGTCCATGGCCGAACGGTCGGTCGCGGGCCACGGCCCATCGGCGTGCACGGCCTCGGCCAGGAAGCGGCCGTGGGCAGCGTGCAACGGCACGGTCTCGATACGCACAGGGCCGCGGGCGCAGGCCAGCACCCTGGCTCGAGCCGATAGCAGAGAAAGCGCGTTCGCCATCGCACGCCACCTTCTCGCCCGAGCACCTGCCGAGCAACAGAGTTTCGACGATCCCTGCGCGGCGGTCCTTGCATTCGGCGACCCACGCAGCAAGTCGCCGCGATCAAGCCCAGCGCGCCGCCACGTGCAGGAGGCCTTGCGCACCCGCGAGCACGCAGGCAAAGCCGCCCCCATTCTCGGCAGCCGCCAACACGGATCGCACTTCGGCAGCAGCGGCGACGCGCGGCAACCCGAGTCGGAACGGTTGGCTGTCGCCGCCCGAGATCCGGATCAGTTCGCCGCCGAACACGTTGGCGAGTTCAGGCGCAGCCGTGGCGCTGAGCGCCTGCGCCTGGGGTGCATCCACATCGACCCCTACCAGATTGGCGGCTACTTCGCGCACGAACGCATCGGTCGCCGACACCACGAGGTAGCCGCGGACGTGCGCGCCATCGATGTCGATGGCAGCGTGGTACTCGGCGCGATCCAGCACTTCGTGCGGCTCGGTCTCGACCGGCTCAGTGATCACGAACGCCATGCGTTCGAGCGCGTTGGCGAGCACGACATGGAAACTCTCGGCCGTGCACTAGCACTACTTTGTCAGGCGCCGGCGCGCGAGTTCGGCGTCTGTAAGGTTGTACAAGTACTAACGTTGCTTTACGAAAGTCGCGTTGTTGCGCGCCGACGTCAAGCTGCTGAAGCGACTCGCGA
>JBDSBS010000117.1:0-6455 GCA_039921435.1 Planctomycetota bacterium
CGGCGCGTCGTGGGCGCCGATCGCCGGCGGCCCGGAGAACGTCTGCATCGACCAGCTCGTCTGGAAGAGCAGTCGCGAACTGCTGTGCGTGACGCACGGGCGCGGCGTCTACCTGGCGACCCTGCCGCTCGCGGGCACGCAGGTCGTCGGCACTGGCTGCGCCACGGGCACGCCGGCGGTGCTCGCCGCGACCTTGCCCGTGGTCGGCACGACGCCGCAGTTCAGCCTCGCCGCGGCGTTGCCGAACGCGCCGGTGGTGTTCGCCGTCCACTTCGGCGCGCCGTCGCAGGTCTCCGTCGGCAGCTGCGTCGTGCACATCGACCTGCCATCGGCCTTCGTGTCCCTCGCGGGTTCGCCCTCACCGGCCCGATGTTGGGCCTCGGCGATGTCAGCACGGGGCTGCACCTGTTCCTCGGCCTGTAGGTTTCCTCAGCCTGTAGGTGGCGGGGCCTTGCCAGCCGGGCCAACAGCCGCTGCAATCCTACCTGGGTCGGGGAGGAACTCCTTTTCCATGCTACTTCGGAGGAACCATGCGCCCTGCCCCGATTCTCTGCTTGCTCTCGTCTCTCTGCTTGCTCTCGTCACTCGTCGGTTCGGTCGTGGCCCAAGGCTACACGACTAACTTCGAGTTGTTCGCTGCCAGTGCCGCCGGCACGCCATGCGCCGGCCAGGATGGCTTCTATGTTCCGGCCGTCGCCGGCAGCCTCGACGGCAACATCCACACGTATGCCGGCAACACCCTCGGCATCCCTGGAAACGCCAACGGCGGCGCCAACTTCTGGGGCGGTCTGTCCGCTGGCGGCACGGCCTTCGCGCGGTCGCAGCGCGCCCTGACGTTGCCGACCGGAAAGATCCGCATCGAGTACGATGTGTGCTGCAACTACCTGGGCGCCGCTGTCCCGCCGACCAACAACATCGGCAGCTTCTCGTTCCAGCCGTCAACCGGAGCGATCTACGTCAACCTGTTGGCGGCGTATCCCGCGGGGGTCACCTTCCCGCCGACCACCTGGGACGCCAACGTCATCACGCGCGGAGCGACGCCACCTGCGACGGTCACGACGGTGCTCGCGAATGTGGCGTTCCAAGGCTTGGCGATGGGCGTGTGGCACCACTGGGGAGTGACCATCGATCTGGTCGCTGGCACGCACGATTCGTTCTCCATCACCAACGGCGTCACGGGCATCACCACGACCTACGTGCCGGGGACGCCGTTGCTGCTGCCGACGTCCGCGATCGGCGCGCCGCTGCCCACCGACTTCCGCTTCTTCGCGGGCGGGGGCACGGCGGGCAACGTGTTCGCGATCGACAACTTCACCGTCACCAACGCTGCCGAATACACGACGTTCGGCGCCGGCTGTCCCGGCGCGCTCGGCGTGCCGACGCTCGCGGCCGCCCCCGGCTCGCTGCCGGTGCTCGGCTCGACGTTGACCGTCAACCTCGGCAACCTGCCCGTCGGCGTCGCCATCATGATCACAGGCCTCTCCAACACGCTGTTCGGCGGCGCCATCCCGCTGCCTCTACCGCTCGCGGGCCTCGGTTTCCCCGGCTGTAACCTGCTCGTCGATGCGGTCCTGACCGACCTCGTGAGCGGGTCTGGTACGACGGCGAGCTGGTCGTTTGCAGTGCCTCCCGCGAACTCCCTGCGGGGCGTCCAGCTCTTTAACCAGGGTGCCAGCCTCGACACGGGTCCCGCGTTCCTCGCTTTCAGCAACGGCGGCCGCGCCGTGCTCGGCCTGTAGTCTGGAGCACGCCCGAACCCATGCGCCGGGAGTCTCCCGGCGCAGTGAGGGCCTTCGCGTTCCGGGTCATCCGTTCTTGGCCATCTGGGACGTTATGCGCCGAGAATGTCCTCGACGGGACCGCCCGTGATCGACAACACATCCACCATGCGAACCCAACGCCCTCTCACCGTACTCGGCGCCCTCGTCCTGTTGCTTTTCGCCCCGGCAGTCGCAGCCCAGACATCGACGACGAACCCACCGGTGCGTGGCCTGGTCGAAGTGATCGTCACGGGACCAGCGCAGATGCGGCAGTTGATGGCAATGGATCTCGACCTCGCCGGCTGCCAGGTGCCGCTGCCCGCGCAACGGCGCATCGAAGTGGTCACGATACCGGGCGACCTCGCACGCCTGGAACAGGCGGGACTGCGCTGTCGCGTGCTGGTGCAAGACCTCGCTGCCGCGCACGCCGCCGCCCTCGCTGCATGGCCGACGGTGACGCCCGACACGCTGACGCCGGCTATCGGCCAGGGCTCGATGGGCGGCCACTACACGCTGGCCGAGATGGAGGCGAGTCTCGACGCCTTCCACATACAGTATCCGCAACTGTGTTCGCAGAAGGTCAGCATCGGCACGTCGATCCAAGGCCGACCCCTGTGGATGGTCAAGATCAGCGACAACGTGGGCGTCGACGAGAACGAGCCCGAGGTCTACTACGACGCGCTGCACCACGCGCGCGAACCGCTGTCGTTGGGCGCGACGCTGCTGTTCATGGACGAGCTGCTGTCGGGCTACGGCAGCGATCCGGAAGCGACGTTCCTGATCGACGAGCGCGAACTGTGGTTCGTGCCGTGCGTGAATCCCGACGGCTACGAATACAACCGGTCGACGAACCCGAACGGCGGCGGCCTGTGGCGCAAGAACCGGCGCCTCAACAGCGGCGGCAGCTACGGCGTCGATCTCAACCGCAACTACGCGACGGCGTGGAACGCGCCCAACGGCGGTAGTTCACCGTCGCAAACGAGCGAGACCTACCGCGGCACGGCGCCATTCTCCGAACCGGAGACGCAGGTGATCGAGGCGTTCGCGGCTTCGCGTCAGTTCGTGCAGGTCTTCACCACGCACACCTACACCGACGTGCTGCTGCGCCCCTTCGGCTACGTGCTGGCCGATCCCACGAACGCCGCGACCTACGACGCCGTCGGCGCGCAGCTGGTGCAGGACAACGGCGTCGCGCAAGGGCGGCTCAGCTCGCTGCTTTACATCGCGTCGGGCTCGTCGGTCGACCACCACCACACCGTGCGCGGCTCGCTGACGTTCAGCGCCGAGCTCGGGCGCAGCAACGAAGGCGGGTTCTGGCCGGTCGGCCCCAAGATCGAGGAGATCGCGCGCCGCCACCAGAGCATGTTCCGCCGTTTCGCCCTGACCGCCGGCCCGGCGTTCCAGTTCGTCGACGTCACGATCACCGAAGGCCCCGGGGCCAACAACAACGGCGTCGTCGAGCCCGGTGAGTCCGGTCAGGTCACCGCAGTCGTGCAGAACCTCGGCATCTCACCCGCACCGCTCACATTGACGCTGCTCGCGGTCGATCCAGGCATCGTGGTCGGCACGGGCACCCTGTCGCTCGGCACCGTCGGGGCACTCGGCAGCTCGACCAACACAGGTACGCCGCTCACGTTCACGCTGGCGCCGGGTTTCCTCGGCAGCATCGCGCATCTGGTGCTGCAGGCGACCGGCGACGGCCGGGTGAGCCCACGCCAACTCGAGGTGCCGACGTCGGCGACGCGGCGCTGCGTCGACGACGACTTCGAGCTGGGGCGTGGCTTCGCGCGCGGCCTCAACACGGCGACGACCGGTCTGTGGGAACGCGCAATTCCGCTAGCGACGACTTCGCAGCCGGGCAGCCAAACGACGCCCGGCGGCACGTTGTGCTGGGTCACCGACGGCCGCTCGGGGGCTTCGGCGGACACCTACGACGTCGATGCTGGCTACACCGATCTGCTCTCCCCGGTGTTCGACCTCCAGCACCTCGCCGCGGTCGAGGCCTCGTTCGATCTCTGGTATGCCGAGACTGCCGCCAACGACCCGCTGCTCGTGCAGCTCAGCCGCGACGGCGGCGCCCACTGGACGACGCTGCTGTCGCGCTCGACGCCGACCGTGGGCTGGCAACGCGTGGTGCTGGCGCTGCCGGCCCCGCTGACGAACACGATGGTGCTGCGCATCCGCGTGCAGGATCAGTTCGAATCGACGGTCGAGGCCCTGGTCGACCAGTTCGAACTGCGCGGTGTCGCCGGCAACGGCGCGGTCACGCTGCTCGGCTCGGGTGCGCTGGGCAGCAGTCTGCGTGTCGGCATGAGCGGCCCCGACGGCTCCATCGTCGTGCCGTTCGGCGCGCTGGGCCTGAGTGCGGGCAACACGATCCCCGGCATCGGCGGCTCCTTGCTACTCGACCCGATCACGCTCGTGCTGCTGGCTCCGCAACTGATGGGGCCGACGGCCTACGCGGCGATCGATGTCTCGGTGCCCAACCAGCCGGGTCTGGTCGGCGTGCAGATCGCCTTCCAGAGTGCTTGGCTCACCGCCACCGCGATCAGCTTTGGCAGCAACACCGCCAGCGCGACGCTGCACTGACGGCGAACGGCGCGTCGAGGATCAAGATCCGCGGTCGGCAGTAGCGCCTCAGGCGTCGTGCCAGTGCCGATGCCGAATCCTGCTCCGCGAGGTCGTTCAGCATCGCAATCGTGACCATGGACTTCGAGCTGCGGCTCAGCGACCACGGCAAGTGGGAGCCGCCGAAGTTGACGGAAGAGCAGCAGCGCCTGCTGCGTTGATCGCCAAGGCAGGCGCAACGAACGGTTGACGATCGGTTGGCGGTGAGCCGACTACTTGTCTGACTTCGGCAGCGACGCGATGAACTTGTCGGCTTCGTCAATCGACTTCTGCATCTCTGCGATGAGGCCGGCGACGTCGCTCTCGATCTTGATGGTCTCGCTTTGCAAGGAACTGATGGCCGCCGCATTGAGGTTGTGCTTGAGGAACAGCACCTGGTCGTGGAACGCGGTCAACACGGGCTGCATGCGCTGCTCGGCGGCCTTCATCGTGTTGATCAGGCCGGTGTAGCGCTGTTCGGTGTCAGCCTTCATCTTCTCACTCTTGCCGCGCAGGTTCGGGCTCTGGATCTGCCCGATCTCCTGGCCCCACTCGGAAAACATGTCGCCACTGACCTTCTCGATCGACGTGATTCGGTTCTTGACGTCGATCGCCTGCGAAGCGCTGCGCTCGTAGAGGCTCTTGAACTGCTTGTACTTGGCCTCGAGCTCACCGCCTTGGAAACCGGACAAGCCCTGGAACGACTCGAACGTCGTCTGGATCTGTTGCTTCGCTTCCTTCTGCGACTCGCGCGCTTCTTCCACGCGCTCCACGAGCAAGTCGCGCTTCTGGTAGCCAAACGTCTCCATCGTGGCGTAGTACATCGAGCTGCACGCGGTGAGGGAAACCAAGAGAATGGGACTGAACAGCTTCTTCATGGAGCGAGGCAAAAGGGCGTAGGGTGCGGGTTGTCGGCGTCGATCTCAAGGCCTCGTCGCGAGACTTGGTCCGCACCTCGGTCACACCAGACGCGGCCCGGTCTCCCCTGAGCGCGCATCGGGACAACTACCCACACTCCCAGCCCAGAGTCCGACGTAGCTCGCATACGATGGCAAATGCATGAATAACGGCGAGACGGACGAGCCTACCGACGAAAAACGCTTGTCCCGCAGCGATCGCCTGCTCGCGCACATCGATGCCGACCGCCTGCCGCGCACGCCGTTGTTTCCGTGCCCGTACTTGCCGGACCGCCAAGCCCGGCAGCGCGCGTTCCTCGCCGAGCACCTCGACCCCGAGCTTTACCACGACCTCATGGACCGCGGCTTTCGACGCTCTGGCGAGATGTTCTACGCGACGGACTGCCCGAGCTGCGAGATGTGCGTACCGCTGCGCGTGCCCACGACCGAGTTTCGGCCGAGCAAGAGCCAGCGGCGTGCGATGCAGAAGAACCGCGACGTCGTGATGCGCGTGCGGCACCCCGAGTTGTCGACCGAGAACTTCGACCTCTACGGTCGCTACGTGCAGCACCAGCACGGCACGCCTGCGACGGACGAGACCCGCGAGAGCCTGCGGGCATCACTCTACGAACGGGTCGTCGACACCGTCGAAGTGACCTACACGATCGGCGATCGCCTGGCAGCGGTGAGCCTGCTCGATGTTTGCAGCCGCTCCGTCTCGGCCGTCTACCACTTCTTCGAGCCAGAGTTCGCCGCGCGCAGCCTCGGTGTGTTCTCCGTCCTAGCCGAGATCGAGTGGGCCCGACGCATCGGTGTGCCTCACTACTACCTCGGCTACTGGGTCGAGGGAGCCGAGACCATGCACTACAAGGCCAACTACCGCCCGCACGAACTGCTCCGCGTTGGCGCCTGGCAGCGCGCATAGTCTCACTTCGCACCCAGCGCGCCCGAGAGCCGGCACGAGAAGCAACCCACCGTTGCCAACACGGCGTCGTCGCAGCGCCAGACGCACTCGCCCTGACGCCACAGCCGAGGTCGCTCTCCGGGCCTCAACTGCGCCTCACGCGCAACCGAAGTCCATGCCAAGGAAACCCTTGGTCAAGAATCCCCGAAGCTCATCGACGATGCGACCGAGCGAACGTCTCAGCGACGCCGCCGAACGGGCGCAGATCGACAACGAGTCGTTCCTCGT
>JBDSBS010000118.1:0-3080 GCA_039921435.1 Planctomycetota bacterium
CTCGATGCAGCCGGCGACGAGGCCGGCCATCTCGGCCTCGCTGTCGGGCGTGAGAACGACGAAGGGGTACTCGACGCGCCAGTCGGTAGCGTCGGTGACGTGGGAAACGCGCGACAGGCCGTCGAACTTGATGTTGTCCTTGGCGGTGACGCGCGAGAGGACTCGCACGGTGCGCTTCCTCAGGTCCCAGACGGCGCGGAACTGGGCTGCGAAGGCCTCGACGGCGGCGCGGGACAGCTGCAGCAATTCGCCGACGACGGCGTCGCGCCCGGCGTCGAGCTCGGGCGTGCGCCGCTTCTCGACTTCGCCGAGGCGGTGCTGCAGCGCCTCGATAAGGAGCTTCCTGCGCCGCGGGTTGTCCAGCAGGTCGTCCTGGAGATAGGGGTTGCGCTGCACGACCCAGATGTCGCCCAGCACCTCGTAGAGCATGCGCGCGGAACGCCCTGTCCGGCGCTCGTCGCGAAGGCGGTGCAACGTGGTCCAGGCGGCTGCGCCCAACAGCCGGATCACGATCTCGCGATCGGAAAACGAGGTGTAGTTGTAGGGGATCTCGCGCAACCGCGGCAGCGCCGGCAACGGCTCCTCGCGCGGGGCGATCAGACTCAGGGGAAGCGGGGCATTCATCGACGCCGGGCGAGGTTCAGGAACACCCGTATCAGCACGTGGGCGCGGATCGTACCGCAGCGCAACCGAGGCCCGCATCGAGGCGCGGGACGGCGCCGCGCCGGCGGGGTTATCCCCCTTGTCGCCCGCCTCGGGCCACGGGATAAACGCCGCTGTCACGGCGCAGCCCCATACTTGCCCGCGCATTCCACGGAGTTGTCATGAAAAAGAAGTCTCTGGTCCTGTCCGCCGCGACGCTGAGCGCGGCACTCTGCAGCCCGGCCCATGCGCAGGTCGAAATCCAGTGGTGGCACGCCATGGGCGGCCAGCTCGGTCAATGGGTCACCGACCTCGCGAAGGGCTTCAACGACAGCCAGAAGGACTACAAGGTCACGCCGACGTTCAAGGGCAGCTATCCCGAGACGCTGACGGCCGGCATCGCTGCATTCCGCGCCGGCAACGCCCCGGACATCCTGCAGGTGTTCGAAGTCGGCACGGCGACGATGATGTCCAGCAAGGGTGCGATCGTGCCGGTCGGAAAGGTCATGAAGGACTCGGGGCTGAAGTTCGATCAGTCTGCCTACATCGCCGCGGTGACCGGCTATTACACCGCCCCGAACGGACAGATGCTGAGCCTGCCGTTCAACAGCTCGACAACCGTCTTCTACTACAACAAGGACGCATTCAAGGCCGCTGGCCTCGACGTCAACAAGCCGCCGTCGACCTGGCCCGAAGTCGCGCTCGCAGCCGCCAAGCTGAAGGCGAGCGGCCACAAGTGCCCGTTCACGACGAGCTGGGTCAGCTGGACCCAGCTCGAGAGCTTCTCCGCCTGGCACAACGTCGAGTTCGCGACCAAGAACAACGGTTTCGGCGGCACGGACACGCGCCTCGCGTTCAACGGGCCGCTCCAGGTGCGGCACATCCAGAACCTCGAGAACATGTCCAAGCAGGGTCTGTTCGTCTACAAAGGACGCAACAACACCCCCGACGCCACGTTCCCGTCGGGCGAATGCGCGATGACGACGGCCTCGGCGGGGCTCCTCGGCGCGATCAAGTCGACCGCCAAGTTCGAATACGGCGTCGCCCCGCTGCCTTACTACCCCGACGTTCCCGGGACGCCGCAGAACACCGTGATCGGGGGCGCGAGCCTGTGGGTCATGTCGGGCCTACCGGCCGATCACTACAAGGGCATCGCGACGTTCTTCAACTACCTGTCGAGTCCCGAAGTGCAGTCGGCAAGCCACAAGCGCACCGGCTACCTGCCGATCACCACGGAGGCGTTCAAACTGACCGAGTCGAGCGGTTTCTACAAGCAGAATCCGGGCGCCGACGTCGCCGTCAACCAGATGATCCGCAAGACGACAGACAAGTCGCGCGGCATACGGCTCGGCAATTTCCTGCAGATCCGCACCATCGTCGACGAGGAGCTCGAGCAGGTTTGGGCCGGCAAGGCCGAAGCCAAGCAGGCACTCGACAATGCAGTCAAGCGCGGCAACGAGCAGCTCGAACGCTTCCAGGCTGCCAACAAGTCCTAGCAACCTCCCGCAGTGGGCAGCCGGGCTGACAGCACTGCTCCCTTCCCAACCTCCTGCTCGCGCGGGAGGAGCAACACCCACTCGAGACATGCACCGTGGCGACTGAAAAACGCGTCGTCTTCCGTTCGGCCTGGCTGCCGTGGGTGCTGATGGGCCCGCAGCTCGCGGTGATCGGCATCTTCTTCTTCTGGCCGGCGGGGCAAGCGATCCTGCAGTCGATGCAGCAGCAGGACGCGTTCGGCATCAGCACCGAATGGGTCGGCCTGGCGAACTTCAACCGGATCTTCGCCGACCCGACCTACCTCGCGTCGTTCAAGACCACCCTCGTCTTTTCGCTGCTGGTCGCGACCTTCGGCATCGCGCTGTCGCTCGTGCTCGCGGTGTTCGCCGACCGCGTGATCCGCGGGGCGCTCGCCTACAAGACGCTGCTGATCTGGCCCTACGCCGTGGCGCCCGCGGTCGCCGGCGTGCTGTGGTTGTTCATGTTCGCACCGAGCATCGGCGTCGTCGCGTATGCGCTGCGCAGGTCGGGCATTGACTGGAACCATCTCCTCAACGCGAACGACGCGATGACGCTGATCGTGATGGCGGCCGTCTGGAAGCAGATCTCGTACAACTTCCTGTTCTTCCTCGCCGGGCTGGCATCGATCCCCAAGTCGCTGATCGAAGCCGCCGCGATCGACGGCGCCCGGCCGTGGCGGCGCTTCTGGACCATCGTTTTCCCGCTGCTGTCGCCGACCACGTTCTTCCTGCTCGTGATCAACATCGTCTACGCCTTCTTCGACACCTTCGGCATCATCGACGCCGCCACCGAAGGCGGCCCGGGGCGCGAGACCTCGGTGCTGGTCTACAAGGTCTACTACGACGGCTTCAAGGCGCTCGACCTCGGCGGCTCCGCCGCGCAGTCGGTGGTGCTGATGCTGATCGTCGTGACGCTGACGG
>JBDSBS010000119.1:0-7934 GCA_039921435.1 Planctomycetota bacterium
GCGTGTCGTTCCACGCCACGACGGCAAACGGCAGCTCGGTGACTGCGCGCCTGCGTCAGGACACCGCCGCAGGCCAACTCGACGTCACGGCGTGCGCCACCGATCTGTTGGCCACGCCACAGATCGAGGTGCGCGCCACCGGCAAGTCGATCCGCGTCGACGAAGAAGTGCTCGACGCGCTGCGCACCTTCCCCGTCGGCCGCGAAATGGTGGCTGCACTGCAACCGACCACGGGCCTGGCCGACCTCGACCTGTTCCTGCGCAACCCGCAAGCGCGCGGCGGCCTGACCGAACTCGACCTAGTGCTGCAGGACGTCGCGATGGCCTACTTCGGCTTCGGCGACGAAGCCAGCCGAGCCTCGTTCCCGCTGCCACTCGTGCAAGCCCGCGGCCGCGTGCGCCTGCGCGACAACGTCGTGCTGCTCGAGGACCTGCAGGCGGCCATCGCGCCCGAAGCTGGCGGCGGCAGCGTGCGCCTCACGGGCCGCATGGAAACCAACAAGCCGGGCGGCGAAGACGCGACGCTCGACATCGAAGCCTTTGGGGTCGCCTTCAGCTCGCATCTGCGCGAGGCCCTCACCGCACTGCTGCGCGACGACGGCCAACTCTACGACAAGTTCTCGCCCGACGGCCGCACCGAGGTCGCCGTGCACATCCGACCGCGCCAGGAGCTGCAAGGGGGCTGGTCGGTGGAAGTGCGTCCTGCTGCGGCAGCGATGCAGTGGACCGGGTTTCCCCTGCGACTCACGGGGCTCAGCGGCGCCGTGACCGCGCGCGCCACCGGTGTCGACTTCGACCTCGCTGGCAGCCACGGTAGCGGCAAGCTGTCTTTGCGCGGCCGCATTCCGACTGGCACGAGCCCCGCCGAGAACGGCACCGGCTTCGGGGCGGTGATCGATCTGAAAGCCATTGAGCTCGACGACGACCTGCGCCGGGCCGTCACGGTGCTGGCGCCCGAGATCGAAGCCCCGTGGCGCGAGAGCACCCCTACCGGTCACTTCGACGGCCAGGTGAAAGTCTGGCGACCGGCGACCGACGATCCGCTCTACCACGACGTGCGCCTGGACCTGACCGGCGTCGACCTGCGCCTACCAGTCGCCCCTTGGCGGGCCCTCGACCTGCGAGGTCAGGTGTTTGCACAGGGCGCCGACAGCAGCACGCGGATCGACTTCGACGCGTTGCGTGGACGTGTCGAAAACGGCTCCGGCAAACCCGCCCAACTCGCGATGCTCGGCAGCCTGATCACCGGCGCGGCCGTGCAGACCGACCTCGCCTTCGTCGTGCGCGACCTCGAACTCGATGCGCAGCTCGGCCACACGCTCGAAGGGTTGCAAGCGCTCGGCAGCGGCGTCTGGGACGCGCTGCGCCCATCGGGCACGGTCGACCTCGTCTGCCGCCACGAACGCAAACCCGACGCCGAGGATCGCCTTCGCCTCGTCGTGCAACTCGTGGACGTGCACTCCGACGCCCCGCTCTTGCCCAAACCGGCCGAGCACATGACGGGCGAACTGACGGTCGCGGAGGGCGAGCTGCGCTTCCGCGACGTGCGGGCCGAGATCGGCGGTTCGCTCGTGCAGTACCGCGACGGGCGAGTGCACAATCGACCCGCACCTGACGGCCGCACGGAGATCGCGTTCACGGTCAAGGCAAGTGGCTTCCCCGTCGACGACGGCATGGCCAACCTCTTCACCGGCCCCCTGCATCAAGCCGTGCTCGACCGCCAACTCGCCGGACGCACCGACGTCGAGGCGCTGCGTCTGCAGTTCGCGGTGCCGAGCGGCGACAACAAGCTGCCGTTCGAGACGACCCTTTCCGGCCAACTGCGCCTCTACGACGTCGAAATGTCCTTGGGCCAGGGCGACGACGGCATCCGCGTGCAAGGCATCAGCGGCATTGTCACCTTGGCCGAGAGCAGTGTCTCCGACACTGGCGGCGGCCTGCGCGGCACCATGCGCAGCGGTTCGCTGCGCGTCTTCGGACAGCCTTTCGAGTCGGTGGAGACCGAGTGGCTGTCGGATGCCGAAAGCATCGTGCTCAATTCGCTGACGAGTCGATTCCACGGTGGTTCGCTGCGCAGCTCCTCCGTCGACCGTCCGGCCCTGCGCTACTTGCTGCCCGGAACAGCGGTGCCCGAGGGACGGTTGTCGTCGGACCTGACGTTCGAGAAGGTCGACGTCTACGCCTTCCTCGACGCCTGCGGTTGGACCAACCCGCCGTACTCGGGATCGGCGAGCGGCGGCGTTTCGCTGCTGCGCCTCGACGGCCGCAACGTCGTCGCTGCGGAGGGCAAAGGCGAGCTGACCATCGAACGCGGCGATCTTGGCGTCGTGCCGCTGTTCACGGCCATCTACGCGCAACTGCCAGCACCCGATCGGCCGCACTTCAACCACCTCGAATCGAGCTTCCGTCTGGCCGATCGCCGCATCGACTTCGAGACCTTGAACGTGCGCTCGAAACTGCTCGCAGCCAACGGCAAGGGCACGCTGCAGCTCGATGGCTACCTCGACGTCGAGATGAAGCTCGACAACCTGCTGGGCACATCGGCGGACCCCATCTTCATGCCGCTCATCGACCTGCTGACGACGAACATCGTACGCTTCCACCTGTTCGGCTACCTGCGCGACCTGCAGGCCGAGAAGCGTTGGGTCACGGAACGTTCCCCGACGAGGCGGCAGATCATCCCGATGCCGCCCGCCTGCCCGCGCGGGGACTTGCCCGACTATTGATCCCCGGCCGTGATCTCCGGCTGTTGATCTCCGGCTGTTGATCTCCGGCCGTTGGCCCTGTTCATAAGACCCCGCCTGTAGCACCGCATCCGACCTCCGCCTGTAGCCCCCCGTTCGTAGACCTCCGTTCGTAGACCTCCGACCATGTCCTCCCTGCACGCTGTCATCATGGCGGGCGGCTCCGGCACCCGGTTCTGGCCGGCCAGCCGCACGAAGCGCCCCAAGCAATTCCTGCCGCTGGCCAATGGCCAGATGTTGATCCAAGCGACGGTCGACCGACTGACCGCCCTGTGCGACGCAAACCGCATCTGGATCGTCACCAATCCCGCACAGGCGCGAGCGCTGGCCAAGATCCTCCCCGGTTTCCCGCGCGAGCAGATCCTCGTCGAACCAGAGGGCCGCGACACCGCGCCCTGCATCGCCCTCGCGGCCGCCTCGATCGGCGCCACCGATCCGTCGGCGACCATGGTCGTGCTACCCGCCGACCACGTGATCGAACCCGTGCCCGAGTTCCATCGCATGCTGCGGCGCGGCGTCGAGATCGCGAGCGACGGCGAGACGCTGGTGACGTTCGGCGTCAAGCCGACCTTCCCAGCCACCGGCTACGGCTACATCGAGTGTGGGCCCGCGCGCGACGACCGCACCCCGCGCGCGTTCACGGCGCTGCGCTTCCGCGAAAAGCCGGACCTCGCCACGGCGAAGCAGTTCCTCGAGCGCGGCGGCTTCCTGTGGAACAGCGGCATCTTCGTCTGGACCCTGGCCGCAATCCGAACGGCCATGCAGAACGGCAACCCCGAGCTCGCCAGCGCCGCGGACCGCATGCTGGCGGCCGCCCAGAAGGGCGAGCGAGCCAAGATTGCGCGAGCGTTCAAGCAGGCGCCCAAGGTCTCGGTCGACTACGCCGTCATGGAGAAGGCATACAAGGTAACCGTCGTCGAGGCGACCGTTCGCTGGGACGACGTCGGCAGCTTCCCCGCCATCGCCGCCATCGGCACCGGCGATGCGGCGCAGAACTTCTCGTTGCTGACCGCGGGCGCTTCGATGTTGGCGCTGCAGAGCCAGGACAACATCGTCTACGCCGAGGGCAAGCGCACGGTGGCGCTGTTCGGGGTGAAGGATCTCGTGGTCGTCGCCGTCGGCGATGCGGTGATGGTCTGCCCGAAGGAACGAGCGCCCGACCTCAAGCTGCTCGTCGAACACGTGCGGGCGCAAGGTCGCACCGACATCCTGTGAAAGCACCTCGACCGCGCCGCATCCTTGCCGTCGACTACGGCGACGCCCGCACCGGGCTCGCGTCCACCGATTGGACCGGCGCGATCTGCGTGCCGCTGCCGCGCATCGACGCCCGCGACGAGACTGCGGTGATTGCGGCGATCGCCGCCACCGTGCAGGAACGAGAGACCGAGCTCGTCGTGCTCGGCATGCCGCTGTCGCTCGACGGTGCAGCCGGCCCGCGAGCACAGCGCACGTCCGCCTTTCGCGAACGCCTGCAGCGAGCGCTGCCTTGCCCCATCGTCGCGATCGACGAAAGCCACTCGACCGACGAAGCGCACAGCCGACTCAAGGCCGGCGGCCTGAAGGCGAAGAAGCGCAAGGACCTCGCCGACAGCACCGCCGCACTCGTCATCCTCGAGCGCTATCGCGCCAACGCCGACCGCGTCATGTGACCCTCTGCAGCCGGCGTTCTGTGCACCGAGTGTCGAAAAGCCTCGCGCCGCGCGCGGGTTTTCGAGAGCGATGTGCCCAAACGACAAGCGGCCATGGCCAAATCGCCGCGGGCTTGGACGCGGCGTGCAACCGGGGTTCGGTTGCGGCCATGGCCGCAATGGGGCGACACCGTTCGTCTGCCGCGATGAGCCTCTGCACCGCAGAATCGTGAACGCGGCTCACGATTCTTCGGTGTAGAGGCCCACGTTGGGTTGCGGGAAAGGCCAGCGTTGGGGAAGTGCCTGGTCTCCGTAAGCCGGGTTCTGGTGCCGCCCGCAGGCGGTGACGGCCATTTCTCTAGGACCGTCCTTGCGGACGGTCGCCAACGACCTACCCGAGGACCTGAGCGCGGGCCACGCGATCCTCCTACTCGGTCTTCCTCCAGGTGGGGTTTGCCGTGCCGGATCGGTCACCCGATCCGCGGTGAGCTCTTACCTCGCCGTTTCACCCTTGCCGTCGCCAGCAAGCTGGCCGTCCGGCGGTTTGTTCTCTGTGGCACTTTCCCTGTCCTCGCAGACGGTGGGCGTTACCCACCACCTCGCCCTGAGGAGCCCGGACTTTCCTCCCGCGGCAACATGCCGCCGGCGGCCGTCCGGAGACCAGGCGTACGGACTCTAGCCAAGCCCGTTGTCGGCAGCGAGCAAAACCCGGCGCCGGACCCCGACCGTCGCCTACATCTCCATGCCACGATAGCCACGGCTCAGTTGCCGCAGAAACTCGGGCCCGCGCTTGCCGCTTCAACGTAGACCTGTACTCTCGAAGACCCTCGCTCGGGTGGCACTCGCCGCCCTTCGGTCTCGACACCTTGTTCCGCATCTGAGGTCGCCGTGCGACTCATCCCATGCCTCGCCGCGGGGTGGCTTTTTCTGAGCCTCGCCGCATCCCAACAGCCTCCGCTCATCGCAGCTACTCGCCCACTCGCTGCGTTGCGACCGGAGGCGGCTCACAGTCTAGCAGCGCCAAGCGCCGAAACTTCGCCCTCGCCGGAGATCGACGCGCCCGAGGGCACGGCAGGTGCGATGGGTGGCACCGAATCGTCACTGCCTGTACCCGAACCGAGCGTTTTGCTCTTGGTGGGAACAGGACTCGTAGGCATTGCCTTGACCGCCCGCCGTCGGCGCCGCACCCGCGCCGACAACAACTGATCGAGAGCTGGCGCATGGCGGCACGGTTGTCTCAGCCGTAACGCGGAGCGTGCCGACGAATGCGGGCCGCCTTGCTCGCGATGGCAAGGATGGCCCCGCGATGATGGCGCAGTGGCTCGCGCAAGTAGTGACGCAAGAACCGCAGTCCCGTGCGATTGGACACTGGCACGGGAATCGACGACCACAGCCCCGCGAGGTCCTTGACGACCCAGCGACGCCACCGCCAACGCGGTCGAAACACGCGCTCGACGTCAAGAAATGCCGGTTCGGCAGCACCGCGCGGATCTGCCGAGAAGATGTGGTTCCAGTACAAGTCCCGATAGACGAGGTGGTGCCCGTGCAGGCGACGGACCATTGGCGCCACTTCGCGGCACGCATAGTCGACGACTTCCGGCAACCAACCCTCGCTCTGCGCGGCAACGGCCCATGCGTCCATCGCGCGGCCCGAGAGGCCCTCCGTGATGACGAGACTGCGCCGACCACGGCCGATCCAGGCAATGGGCTCCGCCGTGCGAATGCCGAGCAGGGGCAACAGGTGCAACCAACGCCACTCGGCAGCTGCATCGCCTTGCCGGCCGTGGCGCCACTTGCCAAACAACCACTTCTCGCCGATCGCCACGGCGACGGTGCGCCGAGTTGGGACGCAACGCACCGTGTGACCGATGCAACCGGCCCACAAACCGCGCAGCGCATCGGCGTAGATCCCTGAGAACTCGAAGCTCTGCGCCGTCGGCGGGTCTGGCTTGTTGCTGGCATGCATGGGCCGCGGTTACGTTCTCCGCCCCTCTCGCGTTACGCAAGCAGGCACTCCCTCGGCATGAACCAACACGTTTCCGGCGAAGACAACCCTTTCGAGGCCATGCAGGCCAGGTTCGACCTGGCAGCGGCTCGGCTCGGCCTCGAACCCAACTTGATGGCCATCCTGCGAGCCTGCGAACGCGAGCTCACGATCAGCATCCCGGTCGTCATGGACGACGGCTCCGTGACCGCGTTTGAAGGCTATCGCGTGCAGCACTCGACCTTGCGCGGTCCCGCCAAGGGTGGCATCCGCTATGCGAGCAACGTCACGCGCGACGAAGTGCGGGCGCTGGCAGCATGGATGACGTGGAAGTGCGCCGTGGTGAACGTGCCGTTCGGCGGCGGCAAGGGCGGCGTCATCTGTGACCCGTTCCGGATGTCGAAGGGCGAACTCGAGCGCGTCACGCGCCGCTACATCGCCGGCATCATGGACATCCTCGGCCCCGACCGCGACGTACCCGCCCCGGACATGGGCACCGATGGGCAGGTCATGGCCTGGATCATGGACACCTACTCGATGCACCAGCGGGCCTACTTGCCGGCGATCGTCACCGGTAAACCGATCAGCCTCGGCGGCTCACTGGGCCGCATCGAGGCAACCGGGCGCGGCGTCATGATGGTCACGCGCGAAGCGCTCAAGCACCTGGGCATGAGCGCGGGCGAATGCACGGCGGCCGTTCAAGGTGCGGGCAACGTCGGCCTCATCTCGGCGATGCAGCTGGCGACGCTCGGCGTCAAGGTCGTCGCCATCAGCGACGTGCACGGCGGCCTTCACAACCAGAAGGGGCTCGACCTCGAGGGCATCAAGACCCACCTGCAGCGCAACCGCAAGCTCGACGGCTTCGACGGCGGCGACCGCATCAGCAACGCCGAAATCGTCGAACTGCCCGTCGACATCCTGGTGCCGGCGGCCACCGAGAACGTCATCACGAGCCGCAACGTCGCGAACGTCAAGGCCAAGATCATCACTGAAGGCGCCAACGGCCCGTGCACGGCCAACGCCGACAAGGTGCTCGATCAGAAGGGCACCTTCGTGATTCCCGACATCCTCGCCAACGCGGGCGGGGTCACGGTCAGCTACTTCGAATGGGTGCAGGACCGCATGGCCTTCTTCTGGACCCAGAAGGAAGTCGAAGACCGCATGGAACATATCATGGTCGAAGGCTTCGCAGCCGTCGTCGACATGGCGCGGCGCTTCCAGGTCAGCAACCGCATCGCCGCCTACATGCTCGGCGTCAACCGGGTGGCCGAGACGGCGCGGATGCGAGGTATCTATGCGTGAAGCGGAGCTTCACGCATGGATACCTCGCATTTGTCTCTGGTGCCGCCGCGGCGCGGCTTTCACCAACCGGCGTGGCAAGGCCAACCAACGCCGCGGCGGCGGCGAGAGGCCCCTGGGTCTGGGTAGATCGTCTATCTCGATCGGGAGTGCGGAAGGGGCCTCCTTGCAGGTGGGGCAAGCAGCGCGGCTTGGTGTGTTGGTGGCGCTGCATTCGCGGTGGCCGGACGTTGCCTCGGCTCGCTCGGGTTCTACTTCTGATCTCCCTGCTCATCTGTT
>JBDSBS010000120.1:0-3074 GCA_039921435.1 Planctomycetota bacterium
GGCACAACGTGCCAGCCATGCCACCCGCAAAGACAAGCGCGAACGACCGGAGCGGCCGATTCTGCGGCATGCGTACTCCTCAGCGCTTCTCGGGTTCCAGTGGTCTGCTGAGACCCTATGCCACTGCGACAGCCCCGAGGCCGCGCAGCAGATTGATGGCGATGGCGATCATGACAGTGGCGATCACCGCGTCGAGGACCCGCCACGACGCTGGGCGAGCGAACAGCGGACGCAGCAGTCTTGCCCCGTAGCCGAGGGCGGTGAACCACAGGATGCTGCCGCCGATCGCGCCAAGCCCAAACCACCACCGGGTGGCCCCGTGGGTCGCGGCGATGGAGCCGAGCAACACCACTGTGTCGAGGTAGACGTGCGGGTTGAGCCAGGTCAGCGCGACGCAGGTGGTGATGGCCGACCGCAGCGACGTCGGGGTGCCGGCTGCGTCAGCATCGATGGCCGCCGATCGCCACGCACGGCGCGCCGCCAGCACGCCGTAGGCGATCAGGAAGGCGGCGCCGCCGACCCGCATGGCATCGATGAGCCATGGCGCCAGCTCGAGAACCTTCCCCAACCCGGCGACACCAACGGCGATCAGGATCACGTCCGACACGGCGCACACCGCCACGACGGCAAACACGTGCTCGCGTCGCAGCCCCTGCCGCAGGACGTAGGCGTTCTGCGCGCCGATCGCGACGATCAGAGAGATCCCGAAGCCGAAGCCAGAGAGCATCGACACGGCGTTGGGGGAAGCCATGAAACCATTCTTGCGACGGTCGGGAATGAAGTCCAGTTCATGTTTTGTATGGTGCATTAGCATTGCTAATGTGGAGATCGACCTATCGCAGTTGCGCGCACTTGCGGCAGTCGTTGATGAGGGTTCCTTCGATGCCGCCGCCACAGTCCTGCACGTGACGCCGTCGGCCGTGAGTCAGCGAATCAAGGCGCTCGAACGCGCGGCTGGCAGAGTGCTCGTACGACGTGCCAAGCCGACCGCGGTGACCGACGCCGGCCACTCCTACCTCCGTCTCGCTCGCCAGGTCGACGTTCTCGTCCACGCCGCGGGTCAGGAGGCGTCGCCGGATGACCTTCGACCTGCAGTCATCCCTCTCGCGATCAACGCCGACTCGTTGGCCACCTGGGTGCTTCCTGCACTCGCAGGTTTCGGTGGCGACGTCTGCTTCGACATCCGCCGCGAAGACCAGGACGACACCGCGCACCTCTTGCGCACGGGCGCCGTCATGGCAGCGATCACCACCGATGCCGAACCCGTGCAAGGTTGCCGGTCCACCCGACTCGGGACCATGCGCTATCGGCCCATGGCCAGCCCGCAGTTCTTCCGTACGTGGTTCGCCACTGGCATCGACGCCGCCGCGCTCAGTCGCGCGCCGGTCGTCGTCTTCGACCGCCGCGACGACCTCCAGGACCGTTACCTGCGACAGCGGATCCGCCGAAGGCTCGATCCGCCGCGGCATCACATCCCCGCTTCATCCGACTTCGCTGAAGCCGTGCGTCTTGGGCTTGGCTGGGCGACGCTTCCGGACCAACAGTCGGCCGCACTGGAAGAAGCCGGACAACTGGTGGACATCGACCCGGGCCGCCATGTCGACGTCACTCTCTACTGGCAGCAATGGGCCCTTCGCACACCCGTTCTCGAGGCCGTCGCTGCCGCCGTCGGCAAGGCCGCAGCAGAACACCTGACCTAGCCCGGTCGGCACCTGCCCCAAGGTCAAAAAGCGCGCCCGGCAGGAGTCGAACCTGCGACCTAGAGATTAGAAGGCTCTTGCTCTATCCGGCTGAGCTACGGGCGCTCGTGGGCGGTCGGCCCGGGACCAAGCCTATCTGCGCGCACGACTTCAGCGGCGCATCGCCGGCGAGTAACCCGGTATGGCCTACGATTCGCAGGTGATAGATGCGGCCGCGACGGTGATGCCGGCGAAGCTGCCGAAGAATCGCGACGCGTTCCGGCAGCGAGGCCGCACTTCGCTGCTCGTCCTTTTCATCCTGATCGCCATCGCTGGCGTCGCAGGTGGGGCATTCATCTCGTTCAGCGCGGGCGACCCTGCCGGCGCCGGCCTCTCGGTCCTGTATGCCGTGGCGCCGCTGCCGCTCCTCTGGCTCGTATTCTGGTGGCTCGACCGCTACGAGCCGGAGCCGAAGCGCTACAAGTTTGCCGCCTTCGTCTGGGGTGGGGTCGGCGCGGTGGCGATCGCCCTGTCGTTGCAGATCTGGATCCAAACCACCTGGGGCGTGAGCGACGACTCTATGGCGTCGTTCGTGGCGCCGTTGACCGAGGAGCCAGCGAAAGGCGTGTTTCTGCTCCTCACCTTCCTGCGTGCCAGACGCGTGATCGATGGTTTCCTCGACGGACTGGTCTACGCGGGCCTGGTCGGAATTGGCTTCGCCTTCGTCGAGAACATCGGCTATTACGCCGCCAGCTATCTCGGCTCGCCCGATCTCAAAATCGCCGGCGCCGAAGGGGTCACCACGACCTTCATCGTCCGCGGCGTCTTCAGCCCGTTCGCGCACCCGCTCTTCACCGCCGCATTCGGCATTGCCATTGGTCTCGCCGTGTCGCGCAGGTCGCGGGTAGGCAAAGTCTCGCTTGGCGTGGTCGGCCTGGCTGCAAGCATCTGTCTGCATGGCTTGTGGAATAGCTCGTTGAGCTTCGGTAACGGCGCAGGGTTCCTGCTCGTCTACCTTGCCCTCGCCGTGGTCCTCCTGCTCGTGGCGGTGCTCGCGATCGTCGTGCGATTACGCCAGGTGCGAATCCTTGAGCAGTCGTTGTCCTACGTCGCGCAGCGCGGCTGGATCCATCCGGCTGAAATTCCCTACCTCTCGCGCTTCGGCTATCGCAAGGCAGCGCGCCGGTTCGCCAGGCAGCATCACGACAAGACCGCGGCCAAGGTCGTCCGTCGCTACCAGAAGTTGGCCACTGAGATGGCCTTCCTGCACCACGCGATGATGACCGGTCGAACGAAGCCGCGCGGCGTCGAGCGCACCTATGCCCTGCTCGACTCGATGTACGCGCTGCGGCCCGCGCTGCGATTCCCACCGGCCCTGCAAAACACCTTCCGCCG
>JBDSBS010000121.1:0-3793 GCA_039921435.1 Planctomycetota bacterium
GCGGCAGCACCAACCCATGACGCGACCGCTCTCGATTGTTGGCTGGCTGTTGGTGTTTGCCGCGGGCGCCGCCGCCGGCGTCGCCGGCTACTACTGGCTGCAGCGGTCGACCGTGGCCGGCGAGCCACATGCTCACGCCGACAAGGAACCGGCCGAGCAAGAACCCACGGACCCCGACGTTGTCACCCTGGCCGACGAACTCGTGGCACGCGCCGGCATAACGATCGGCGCGCCGATTCCGATTGCCGCGGGCCGCGAACAGCGACTCGAAGGCCGCATCGAACTGGACCCCTGGGCCACCGTCACGCTGCGGGCGCCGGCGAGTGGCACACTGCGTCTGCGCGCTTCGCCACTTCGCATCGGCGATGCTGTGACGAGCAACACCGTCGTGGCGGACCTGGTGCCCCGACTGTCCGCCGTCGAACAGTTGGACCTGCGACAGCGGCGTCAGCAGGCCGAGGTCGAAGTCGGCGCCGCAACTTCCGCGGCGGCGCTCGCAACCAAGAACCTCGCGCGCATCGAAGCCGTCAACCGCGGCGAAGCCAATGTCGCCGAAGCAGTCGTCGAAGAGGCCACCGAACGGGTTCGCCAAGCCGAACTGCGGCGGACTGCTGCGAGCAGACTGCTCTCGACCCTGACGGACGACGCGACGACCCTGCCGATGCTCGCCCCCGGCGCCGGCACGATCGTCGAGATCGCCGCCCACGACGGCGAAGCGATCGAAGCCGGCCAACCCATGTTGCGGCTCGCCAACTTCGAAGCCCTGCTGGCACGTCTACCGCTGCAGCCCGGGGTCAACCTCGACACGCCGCCGCCTCAGCTTCGCCTGCAGCTCGTGCGATCGCCGGAACGCCCACTCATCGCGACGTTCGTGCTGCTCGACGGCGCCAGTGTTGGCACAACGCAACCGGCTCTCGTATATCGGCTGTCGACGCCCCCGGCGGACCTGCGGCCCGGCGATGCGGTGTCGGCGTTCCTGCCGCTGCCGGGCGAGGCACCACCGACGTTCTCGCTGCCGCCATCGGCCGTCTTCCGCCACTTGGGCCAGGCCTTCGTCTTCGTGCGAACGGCCGCGAGCGATGGGCACCAGCAGTTCCGCCGGCAACGCGTCGAGATCGTCGATTGGACTGGCAACGACCTGCACGTCACCGTTCCGCCGCCAGCGCCAGACGACCCGTCGCACCTCGACGTAGTGACGACCGGCGCCGTCGACTTGCTGTCTCAGGAACTGCGCGGCCAAGCGCCCGAGGGCGGCTGAGCCCGCCACCGCGATGCTCGACGCCCTGATCGCCTTGGCGCTGCGACGCCGCGCCATCGTGCTGACGCTCGCAGTGCTCTTCATGGTCTTCGGCGGCATCGACGTCGCCAACGTGCGTCTCGACGTGCTGCCCGACTTCGCGCCGCCGCAGGTCGCCGTACAAACCGAAGCGCCGGGTCGTTCCGCGCAACAGGTCGAACTGCAGGTCACGCGCCTGATCGAGAGTGCCGTGCAGAGCGCCCCCGGCGTCGCGGCGGTGCGCTCCGAGTCGATCTCTGGACTCTCGATCGTGCGCGTCGTCTTCGACGAACACGCGGATCCAGTGCGGAGTCGCCAGGCGGTCGCCGAGCTGCTGATCCCCGTTGCGGCCAACCTGCCCGACGGCGTGGCCGCACCGCGCCTGACGCCGCTGATGTCGGCGACGATGGACCTGCTCAAGATCGGCCTGCGTTCGCAGCGCCTGTCGCCCGGCGAGCTGCGCGACCTCGCCGAATGGCGCCTGCGGCCGCACATGCTCGCCGTGCCCGGGGTCGCCGGAGTGTCGGTGTTTGGCGGCGAAGTGCGCCGCCTCGAAGTGGCGGTTCATCCCGAGCGTCTGTCGGCGACGAGCACCACGTTCGCCGATGTTCTCGCCGCAGTGCGCGTGGCCAGCAGCGTGCGCGGCGCCGGCTTCGTCGAGGACGGCGCGCAGCGCATCGCCGTGCAAGCCGACTTCGCGGCGATCACTGCCGACGAACTGCGTGGCGCCATCGTGAACGTCGCCAGCGGAACCGGCAGCCTGGCGAACAGCACCGTTGCGATCCAGGACGTCGCTGACGTGATGGAGACGGTCGCACCCAAGTACGGCGACTGCTTGATCCAGGGGGAGCCCGGCGTGCTGCTGACGATGACGTCGCAGTACGGCGCCAACACGCTCGAGGTCACCTACGCGATCGAACGCGTGCTCGCCGACTTCCAACCCGAACTCGATGCCGCCGAGGTGACGCTGCTGCCGCGCCTGCACCGCCCCGGCACGTTCGTCGAACGCGCACTCAGCAACCTGCGCGACTCACTGCTGCTCGGCGCCGGGCTCGTGGCCCTGGTGCTGCTGCTGTTCTTGCGCAACCTGCGCACTGCCATCGTGAGCTTGGTCGCGATCCCGCTGTCGCTGCTCGGCGCCCTCGTCGTGCTCGATCGCCTGGGCTTCGCCCTCGACACCATGGCGCTCGGTGGTCTCGCGATGGCCGTCGGCGAAGTCGTCGACGACGCCATCGTCGACGTCGAGAACGTCGTGCGACGCCTGCGCGAGAACCGTCTGGCCGCATCGCCGCGCAGCGCGTTCGCCATCGTACTCGGCGCTTCGGTCGAGGTGCGCAGTGCCGTTGTGCACGCGACTGCGATCGTCGCGATCATGTTCGCGCCAGTCCTAACGATGCCCGGGCTCGCCGGCCGTCTGTTTGCGCCGCTCGGCCTGTCCTACCTGGCGGCCATCGGCGCCTCGCTGCTGGTAGCACTGCTCGTGACGCCCGCCCTGTGCCTCGTTCTTCTGCGCGGCGAACACGTAGGGCCCGACGTCTCCACCCGCACGACGCGCTGGGTCGAGGCGGTGGCCGCGCGCCTCTTGCCGCACCACGCGTTGCTGGCGGTGGCTCTGGTGCTCGTCGCCACTGGCTCCGTGCTGCTGCTGCGCAACATGCAGGGCGAGTTCGTGCCGCCGTTCCGCGAAGGTCACTTCGTCGTGCAGGCAAACCTCGCGCCGGGCACGGCGCTCGACGAGACACGCCGCGTCGGGGCGCTGCTGAGCAAGCAGATGCTGGCGATGCCGTGGGTCGCGACGGTCGAGCAACAGATCGGCCGCGTCGAACTCGGCGAAGATCCGTGGGGCCCCGAGCGCAGCGAGTTCCACGTCGAACTGAAGCCGCTGCCGGGCGCCGAAGAAGCGGTCGCGGAGACTGCGATGCGCGAACTGCTGGAGAGCCAACCGGGCGTGCAGGGTGAAGTGTTGACGTTCCTCGGCGATCGCATCAGCGAGACGATCACCGGTGAGACCTCGGACGTCGTGGTCACGCTGACTGGCGAAGACCTCGACCTGCTCGACAAAACCGCCAAGCGTGTTGCGGCCCAGCTTCGGCAACTGCCCGGCGCCGTCGACGTGCTGTTTGGCGCCGCCACCGGAGCCCCGGTCTTGGCGATCACGCCGCGCCGGCAGGCCATGCGCGCGGCCGGCATCGGCGCTGGCGAAGTGCTCGACGTGATCCAGGCAGCGTGCCAAGGCATCGTCGTCGCCAACGTGTCGACGGACCAACGACCGTTGCAGGTCTGCGTGACCTTGCACGACGAGGCCCCGAACGTGCCCGAGCGCCTGGCGCGCCTGCCACTGCGCACTGCCGACGGATCCCGATTGGCGCTCGGCGATGTCGCCACGCTGATGCAGGGCAATGACCGCGCGGAGATCCTGCACGAAGCAGGACGCAGGCGGCAGGTCGTGACCTGCAACGTCGCCGGCCGTTCGCTCCAGGAGTTCACCGCCGCGGCGCGCACGGCCTTGGCACCACT
>JBDSBS010000122.1:0-3541 GCA_039921435.1 Planctomycetota bacterium
CCGAGCGCGCCGAGCGCGCCTGACTTGATCGCGGCCTCGGACTCCGGCTCGTCCAGTACGGATAACATCACCAATGTGACTGCACCGACCTTCAGTGGTACCGCAGAAGCTGGTAGTACAGTGAAGATCTACGACGGAGGCACGCTGGTCGGGACAGGAACGGCCACCGGCGGTAATTACAGCATCACCACCTCGGCGTTGATCCCAGGCGTCCACAGCATCACGGCGACCGCCACCGACGCGGCGGGCAACGTGAGCGCGGCCTCGAGCGGGCTCAGTGTGACCATCGACACCACGGCACCGAGCGCGCCGAGCGCGCCTGACTTGATCGCGGCCTCGGACTCCGGCTCGTCCAGTACGGATAACATCACAAACGACAAGTCGCCGACACTCACCGGCACGGCGGAATCCGACAGCACTGTGAAGATCTTCGTCGACGGGGTCGAAAAGGGTTCGGGCATGGCGTCCGCCGGTGGCGTTTATAGCATCACAACGTCCAACCTGGCTGATGGCACGTACACAATTACAGCTACTGCGACGGACACGGCCGGCAATGTCAGCGTCGTCTCGAGCGGCTTGTCGATCACGATCGACACTACGAAGCCGTCAGTGATTGTTTCGTCGTCCCCAAACCCCGTGTCAAATGGAAGTTCATCGACGATCACATACCAATTCAGCGAAACGGTTACCGGCTTTGACGTTGGCGACACGTCGGCTACTAGAGGAACTCTATCCAACTTTGCTGTCGTAGACGGCGACACGTATACCCAGACTTACTCCAGGACCAGTGCCAGTAGCGGCGCGCACGTTGATGTGACGAACAACAGCTATACGGATGTGGCGGGGAATGCAGGGAGCGGCGGCGGCACCGGAAACCTGCCTGCAGGCGTCGCCGGCGAGCCCATCAATCTGGCACTGCCGAATCCGTCGGCGGATGCGAGTCAAGTGATTACCATCACGGTGGCTGGGATGCCGTCAGATTGGACCTTGAACGCCGGAACCAACAACGGCGACGGTACTTGGATCGTGCAGACAAGCGATCCGGGAACGCTAACGGTCACGACGCCCGCGACCTACAGCGGTGCGCTGGTGCTTGGCGTCAGCATGAACTGGACGAACGCGGACGGTTCAGCGGGGAACGTCTTCGTCGCCAGCAACGTCGAAGCCTACGCACCGGGTAATCCGATCTTTGCCTTGTCGTCGGACGACAACCTGACCGGATCGAGCGGCAGCGACCTGTTCGTGTTCGCCGATCCGAGCGCACAGAACGTCATCCACAACTTCGACGTAGCCAACGACCAGATCGACCTCATCGGCTTCGCCGGCGCGAATGGCTACGGCGACCTCACCATCACCAACGATGGCAATGGCAACGCGGTGATTTCCTTTGCCGCCGGTTCGACCATCACGGTGAAGGGTGTGGATGCGTCGGTGTTGAGCGAGGGCAACTTCATGTTCAACGTCGATCCGGTCACGGTCAACACAGGCACGATCACGCTGCATGACGGCTCGATGATGCCGCTCGGCGGTATGATCGAGAACAGCGGATTGATTGCTCTTGGCTCCGCTGACGCCAGCACCAGCTTGGAGATTCTGTTCCGCGGTGTCACGCTTTCGGGTGGCGGCCAGGTGACGCTGTCCGACAGCAGCCAGAACGTGATTTTCGCCAGCAATCCGGCATCGACGTTGACCAACCTCGACAACACCCTTTCGGGCGCGGGGCAGATCGGGCTCGGCCAGATGCATCTGGTCAACGCGGGAACCATCCTCGCCAACGGCGTGAACGCGCTGGTGATCGATACCGGCAGCAATATCGTCACCAACTCCGGCACGTTGCGGGCCATCGGCAGCGGGGTGCTGATTATCGAGAGCGGGCTGGCGAATTCCGGCAATCTACGGGCGGATGGCGGCAGCATCATTGTCAACGGTGATGTCACCGGCAGCGGCAGCGCGGCCATCAGCGGCGCCGGAATCATCGAATTCGGCGCTACTTCTTCCGGGAACGTTATCTTCGCCGATGATGCGGCGGGCAAGCTTGTATTAGGCAACTCGACAGGGTTCACCGGCACCATCTCCGGATTTGACGCCGGGAACACCTTGGTCTTTGGGGATGTCGTGTTCGACAGCAGCGTGCTGGTCAGGTACACGGCTAATGACGCAGGCACCGGCGGCATGTTGACGGTGAGCGACGGCGCGCAAACGGTTCAGATCACCGTTGTGGGCGAGTACGCGGCGGCCGGCCTGCAGTTGAACGGTCAGGGTAGCGGTACGCTTATGGCCTACGACGCCGCGGCCGTGAACCACATCATGACGGGCGGGCTCTCAAATGACGTTCTGACGGGCGGCGGTGGCAACGACATTCTGGTGGGCGGCGCGGGTGCCGATATCCTGACCGGTGGAACGGGCAGCGACACGTTCGTGTTCCTGAAGAGCGACCCCGCCAGTGTCGACACGATCATGGATTTCAACACGGCAACGCTGGCAAACGGTGGGGATCTCCTCAACATCCAAGACCTGCTGACGGGCTTTACGGACCTGCCCGGCACGCTTACATTGAGTGACTTGGTGACCAGCGGGCACATCTCGTTCGTCGGTAACTCAGATAACGCGAATACTCTCGTTCAGTTCGACTCGAACGGGAGTACGGCGGGCGGAACGACGGGCGATCTTGCCCTGCTCCAGGGTCTAGTCTTTACCAGCCCGTCCGCCACCTTGACGAGCCTCAACGATAACGTCATTTTATAAGTGTGACCGGGTTGGCTCTTAACACATTGGCGAACGAGAGCATTGATACAACGCCGTAACGCAGAGGCGGGGTTTGGGCAAACCCCGCCTCTCAGTGCTCCCGCACGGTGGCACTGGCCTTGCTCTCGGGCTTCAGGAAGTGTCGAGGGCAAGTCCGCGCTGACCACCGGCTTGGTCTTTTTAACCCGTGTCTATAGCCCTCGTCACGCATAGATTACGACCTGAAAGATGTGATGATCCACTGAGGCCTTATGCAAATCCAGAGAACTGAAGAGCGCATAACCCTGAGTTTACCGATTAATCTGGAAGGCGGCGCGGCCGGCGTCACGCGTGATATCAGTGCGTCGGGTATTTATTTTGAGACCGACTTGAAGCAAACAGTGGGAAGCATGATCGATTTTGCGCTGGATTTTGATAACCACGGGATGGGCATGACGCTCAACTGCCACGGACAGATTGTACGCGTTGAGGAACATGAAAAACATAGAGGCCTAGCCGTGCGGATTATTGAGGCCAAACTCCGCGTTATTCGCCGATGAGAGCAACTACCGACACAAACAAGGCCATACCGTGGATCGACGACCGACGCAGTGCTTTGTAGATAATCTGAGACGAGCAGCCAAATCAAGTTTCGGCTAGATTTCCTTACCCGTCAAATCACGTAGATACTCAAATAACAACCTCGCCGCGCGTGGGGCCTGCTCAACCGCTTTTTCAGCCTCGGCCTTGCGGATTAACTGGCGCAGGTGCGGGCGGTCGGCGCTTGGGTATTTAACCAGTAACTCCTGTAACGCGC
>JBDSBS010000123.1:0-3024 GCA_039921435.1 Planctomycetota bacterium
ACCGCCGTTCTGAACGGGTTGTCCATCGAGACGAAGAACTCGTCTCCCTCTCGCTCCAAGTGGTAATCCTTGCCGTCGATCGAGAGCCGCACGTCGTCGAAGTCGCCGACGATCGATTCGGGCCCGGCGCGCTGGGTCATCTTGCGGTGGTAGGAGTCGTGCCACGTCCCGTACTCGTGTGGATGGCACGCGCGACACTTCGACGAACTGACGTAGCCGTCGGTCTGGACCTCGATCGGCCGCACTGCGACCTCGGCCTCGGGCACCCTGGGTTCGCGCGTCGCGACCGCCCAGATCGATGCGATCGCGACCAGCCCCGCAAATCCGACGCCGGCCACGAGCCGGGCCTGCTCCGTGCGCAAAAGGCGCGAGGCCAGGAGAGCGGTCCCCAGTGCCGCGGCGGCACCCAGCGCTTGGAGTTCGTTGTGCATGGCAGCGACGTGCATGGCGGCGACGAGGTGCGGTATCGGCCTCGGGGCAGTATCGGCCTCTGCGGGGCGCCGGTGTCGACTTGCTCAGCCGATCCGGAATGCGCCGAGCTGGCTGGTCACCATCCCCTGCCCAGAGAACCGCGTCAACCTCACAACGAGCGCTCGATCTGCTCCAGTTCGCTGGCGGATGACTCCCAGGCCTCGGCCGCCTCGGCCAACTTCGCCTCGAGCTCCTTCAGGGCCCTCCCGAGTTCGCTCGCACGTGCGCCGTCCTGCCAGACCGAAGGGTCCTCCAACTGTGCTGTCGTCGCCGACTTCTCGCCCTCGAGGCGCTCGATGTCCTGCTCGATCTGCAGCACACGCTTCTGCAGCGTCTTGGCCTGCGACTTCTGCGTGCGCTGCTGCCCCCCCGCACTAGTCGCCGCCGGCTGTTGCTTGCCGTTGTTGCCAGACTTGCGCGCCTGGCCCGACTGGTTCGACTTGCTCGCCTGCCCCGACTGGCTCGTCTTGCCCGCCGGCTCCGACTGGCCCGCCTGGCTCGACTTGCTCACCTTGCCCGTGCCAATGGCACCAGCCGTCAGCGCGGCGCGCGCGGAGATCGACTTGGTCTTGTGCAGATAGAACTCGTAGTCGCCCTGGTAGTGCGTCAGCTTGCCCGCCGCCACGTGCACGACTTTGTTGGCCAGCGCCTTGATGAAGTAAACGTCGTGCGAGATGAACACGAGCGTGCCCTCGAACTGCGTCAGCGCGTCGACGAGCGCGTCGATGCTCGACATGTCGAGGTGCGTCGTCGGCTCGTCCATGAGCAGCAGGTTGGGCGGATCGAGCAGCAGCTTCACGAGCGCCAGCCGGCTCTTTTCGCCGCCGCTGAGCACCTCGACCTTCTTGAACACCGTGTCGCCCGAGAACAGGAACGAGCCGAGCAGCGTGCGCACCGACTGCTCGGTCACCTTCGCTTCGGTGTCGATCGCTTCGGCCAGCACCGTGCGCTCGGGCTTCAGCATCTCGACGCGGTACTGCGAGTAGTAGCCAGCGGAAACGTTGTGGCCGAGCACACGCGCGCCCTTCTGCGGCGTGAGCTTGTCGGCCAACAGCTTGAGCAGCGTCGACTTGCCGGCCCCGTTGGGCCCGACCAGCACGATGCGCTCGCCGCGCTCGACCTCGAGCTCGATGCCCTCGTAGACCTTGGTGCCGCCGTAGGCGAAGTGCACGTTCTGCAGCGTCAACACGCGCTGGCCGCTGCGCACGGGCTGCGGGAAACGGAAGCCCATTTTCTTGTCGTCCGCAGCCGGCGCCTCGATCTTGTCCATGCGCTCGATCTGCTTGAGCTTGCTCTGCGCTTGCGTTGCCTTGCTGGCCTTGGCCTTGAAGCGGTCGGCAAACGCCTGCAGGTGCGCGATCTCCTTCTGTTGCGTCTTGTAGGCGGCGAGCAGCTGCGCGTCGGTCGCTTCGCGCTGCAGCAGGTAGCGGTCGAAGTTGCCCGTGTAGCGGATGAGCTTCTGCTGCCGGATCTCGACGATGCCCGAGACCAGGTGGTTCAAGAACTCGCGGTCGTGCGAGATCACGAGGATGGCCCCCGCGTAGCCGCGCAGGTAGTCCTGGAACCACAGCAGCGAGTCGAGGTCGAGGTGGTTGGTCGGCTCGTCGAGCATCAGCAGGTCGGGTTCCTGCGTCAGCAGCCGCCCGAGGTGCGCGCGCATGACCCAGCCACCGCTGAGCTCGCGCGCCGGGCGGTCCATGTCGCTGTCGCGGAAGCCGAGCCCGCCGAGAATCTGCCGCGCCTTCGCTTCGACTTGGTAGCCGTTGAGCTCGTGGTAGCGCTCGTGCGCGTCGTCGTGCAGTTCTTCGGGATGCAGCGCCTCGACCGGATGGTCGTGGTCCCAGGCGAGAACCTGCCGGCGCACTCGCACGAAGTCCGCGGTGATCGCGACGGCGATCTCGAACGCGCTCTCGTCGCCAACCGGCGCGCTCTCCTGCGGCAGGTAGCCGACCGCGGTGTCGCGCTCGCGCGAAACGCGGCCGTCGTCGGCGGGCTCGTCGCCGAGAATCAGCGAAAATAGCGTCGACTTGCCAGCACCGTTGGGTCCGACCAAGCCGATGCGATCGCCGCGGTTGACCTGCAGCGCGACGTCGGCGAACAGCACGCGTTCGCCGTAGGACTTGGTGACACCGGACAAGGTCAGCATTGGGGGGCGAAGAGTATGCCGCGCAATGCCGGCGGTGCACGGTAGGAAGTGCAGGACCAGGCCACGAACTGGCATTCGGATTCGCGATTGACCCCCGACCTGCCCCCCGCGAAGGTGCCGCAACCCACCCAAAACGGCGTGACGCTTCCCCCGACCTCCTCTGCGACCGGCCGCCGCCCCTCCCTCGCTGGCGGCGTTGGCTGGAGCGTCATGGGGCAGTTCGGTTCCCAGGCGATCAACTTCCTCGCCAACCTGGCCCTCGTCATCCCGCTCGGGCCAGAAGAGTTCGGTGTCATCGGCTTTGCGTGGGCCGTGCTGCTGCTGTTCGACGCACTCGTGGACTTCGGCACCGGCAGCGCCCTGGTGCAGCGGCTGATCGTCGACCAGAAAGTGCTCGACACCGCGTT
>JBDSBS010000124.1:0-3013 GCA_039921435.1 Planctomycetota bacterium
GGCCCAGACACATCTTGATCAAGGTCGTCTTGCCAGCGCCGTTCTTGCCGACAATGCCGAGGCGCTGGCCGGGGCCGAGTTCGAGATCGAACGGCTTCAGCACGACGCGCTCACCGTAGCTCTTGCCGACCCCTTTGAGGCGCAGCACGAAGTCGCCGAGCCGCGGACCATCCGGGATCGCGAACTCGAGTTCGCTCGCGTCCGGTGGCGGTGCGGCAGCGACCAGATCCGCGTGGCGACCGATGCGCGCTTTGGCCTTGGTCGTGCGCGCCGGCGGGCCGCGCTTGACCCATTCGGTCTCGCGGCGCAGCGTGTTGAGGCGCGCGCTCTCGGTCTTCGCTTCGCGCTCGAGCCGCTCGGCACGCTGCACTAGGTAGGCGCTGTAGCCGCCCTCGTACTCGTGCAGCTTGCCTGCATCGAACTCGACCATGCGGCTGCACAGGCGGTCGAGAAAGTAGCGGTCGTGCGTGACCATGACCAGCGGCGTGCCCGAGGCCAGCAAGAACGTCTCGAGCCATTGCGTGACCGACGCGTCGAGGTGGTTGGTCGGTTCATCGAGCAGCAGCAGGTCGGGCCCCGAGACCAGCAAGCGGGCGAGCGCCACGCGGCGTTTCTCGCCACCCGACATCTCGCCGCAGCGCTGGTCGCGGCTCGGCACGCCGAGTGCTTGCATGATCGCATCGGCCTTGTGCTCGATGTCGTGGCCACCGAGGTGCTCGAGCCGTTCGTCGAGCTGCTGCTGTTCGCGCAGCAGACGAGCCAAGCGCTCCGGCGACAGGTCGGTCGCCAGTTCGTGATGCACCGCATCGAGCGATTGCAGCACCTCAGCGCGCCCTTCGATGCCGCGCACGACGACGTCGTAGGCGGTGGCATCGGCGGGCAGCACTGGCTCTTGCGACAGGAAGCCGAGACTGAGGTCGCGGCGCACGGTGCGTTCGCCGGCGTCGGGAACGAGCTCGCCCGCCAGGATGCGCAGCAGTGTCGACTTGCCGCAGCCGTTGGGACCGAGCAGGCCGATGCGCTCGCCCTCGTTGACGACCAGCGACACGCCCTGCAGCAGGTGGCGGTCGCCGACCGTGACGTGGATGTCCTTCGTGGTGAGCAGGGCCATCGGCGGATCCTGGCGGTTTCGGGCGCGCGCCGCAAGGTTGCCGCCTGCCGTCGCGCCCGCACCGCGTGCTGGAGAACGGGCGCGAATCGCACCGCACGAGCGCGCTGCCCGGGTGCGTCTTGACCGGCTATCGATGCGGGCGCATCACCAGGGGCGCCGTCATCAGATGCGGGCCGAAGCGGATGCGGAGCTCCCCCCGATCCCCTTGCTTGCCGTCGACTACCAGCTCGATGTCGAGCCCGCTGGCGGACTGTTCGCTCGCACTGGCCGCGAGAGGCACACGCTGTCCCCCCGTGGTCTTGCTGGCCTCAAACGCGTCCAGACGCCGGCGGCGCACTTCCTGCGGATCGAGCAGCACGAGCTGCGGCCCCTTCTCGTCGACGTTTTCGAGCACGAGGTAGTACTGGCCTGGTTCGACCAGAACACCACCGAGCTCGAGCTGCATGTTGGTGTCGAGCGAGGTCCAGAAGTTCTCGCCGAAACGCCAACGCGGTCCCCCCGGCGGGCGTAGGAACTTCGCATGGGCCGGCTGCCAGCGCTGCCGACCGAAGTCGACCGCGACCTGGCCGGCGGAGTCCGGACCGAACCAGTAGAAGATACGCGTGTTGCCCCGCTGACTGGTCTCCGCATACGGCGTCTGCTCGGTCGGCGGGGGTGCGGCCGCCATGCCGCCCGTGGGTGCGTGCGCTTTCGAGAACATCACCAGCACGTCGAGGTCTTCTTCGATGTCGATGAATGTGGTGCGGCACTCGCGCCGCGACGAACGCCGTGTCGCCCGGCCCCACGGCGCGCGTCTCATCGCCGGCGACGAGCTTCGCCACACCGGTGATGACATGGTAGACCTCGTCGCGTTCGTGCGGTGACTGTGCATCGCTGCTGCCCGCTGCCAACCGGTAGCGCCCCGTGGTCAGCGTGGGTGTTTCCAAGAACTGCAGCCAGGGCGTCTTCGACTGCTGGCGCAACGAGTCGATCTGTGTCTTGGGGAACCACCGCACCTTGCTGCCCTGCAGCCCGGTCACTGCCTGCACTTCTGCCAACAAGAAACCCGGTGGAAAGGTCAGCGAGAACACCACCGCTGGGAGGCAACGCATCGCTGCGCGCTGCCAGCCAGCAGCACGGTTGTCGACGGCCAGCGCCAGGGGAGTTTGCCGGGTCGACGCCCACACGGGACCAGCGCCTACCGTGCGGCCCCGCCGCGCACGGGCGTCGCGTCCTTCCCGAGTTGCCGCAGCAGTTCCTTCTGCTGGTCGGTGAGCACATCGGGCAGACCCACGCGCACCACCAGCAAGAGGTCGCCGCGCTTGCCGTCGGCGCGCATGAGTCCTTGCCCGCGCAGCCGCAACCGCTGCCCCTGCTTGGTGCCCGCGGGAATGCGAGCCACGGCCATGCCACCAGGCACCGCAACCTCGACCTTGGTGTCGTCGAGCAATTCCCAGGGCGCCACGACGACATCCGCTTCGACATCGTCGTCGCGCAACCGGTAGACGTCGTCGGGCACGAGCCGCAGCGTCAGCAGCAGGTCACCCGGCGTGCCGTCACCCGCTTCCCCGAGCCCACGCAGTCGCAACACACGACCGTCCCGCGCATCCTTGGGAATCGCCAGCTCGATCGTCTTCTCGCGCGGTGTCGTGCCGAGCCCGCCGCAGGCAGGACAAGCGCGCCCGCTGAGCTGGCCTTCGCCCTCGCACGCTTCGCACGGCACGCTGACCCGCAACAGGAACGATCGCTTGCCGCCGAGCAGTGCCTCGCCGACCTTGACCTCGATCGACGCTTCGGCGTCCTGACCCTGGCTGCGCACGCGCCGGCCTTGGCCTGGGTGGCCGCGCCCATCACCGCGCGCGCCACCGGCACCGGCGAACATGTCGCCGAACATCTGCGCGAAGAAGTCCGAGAACGCTCCAC
>JBDSBS010000125.1:0-3733 GCA_039921435.1 Planctomycetota bacterium
AGCGCGTATTGAGTTCACGCTTGAAGAAATTGACGAACAGTGCGCGATCGCGCACGGCCGACGTCGGCGCGGGCACGACGGCGCGCCGGGCGGAGATTGACGGCGAAGTCATGCGCGCGGCACCCGCGGTAGTGTCAACGATGCCCCGTTACCGGGGCGCCGGTACTGCTGGTGGCACCACATTGGAAGGTGCTTCGGGCGTCATGCCCAGCGCGCGCTTGGCAGCATCGATATCCACTCGGGGCGTCAGTGCATCCACGGCTTCGCGGTTGACCTGCGTCTGTGGGTCGCGCCGGATGCTGGCGATGGCGGCTTCGCGACGTTCGTCAACAAAGCGCTTGCGCTGCTCCTGCAGCAATACTTCGCGCACTTGGTCGAAGGGTGGCACTTCGGGCGCGCGCCGCGCCTCGAGGCGGATGACATGCCAGCCGAATTGGGACTGGATCGGCTCGCTGAGGTCACCGGCGTTCTTCAACGCAAAGGCGGCATCGGCAAACGCTGGGTCCATTTCCTTGCGGCCGAACCAATCAATGCGGCCTATGTTGGTCTGCGCCGACGGATCATCGGACTGGGCCTTGGCTAGAGCGCCCATGTCCGCGCCCGCGAGTATCTTCGCGCGGGTTTCGATGGCCAGGCTCTTCGCGGCGTCAGCCCCGCGTTTCTTGGGATCGAACAGGATATGCGTGACCACCAGTTGTTCCGGGCGCTCGAAGCGGGCGCGATCGATGAGGTATAGTTCGCGCGCCCGCGCTTCGTAGCGCGACTTGGCCGCGTCGAATTCGGCGCCGGCCTCGGCCTCGATACGCTCGATATACAACTGTCCCAACAGCCGATCCACTTCCATCCGGATGCGCGAAGCATTCTCGGGCGCCGTGTCGACCTTCGCGTTGCGCGCCTGTACTGCCAACGTCTTCTGGACCAGCATGCGCGTCAGGAGGTCATTGACGCGACGGGCGTTGTTGGCGAAGCCTGCGCGCGTTTCGATTGGCAGGCGCAACAGTTCCGTGTCGTAGTCGGCGCGCGTGACCTTGGCCCAGCTGTTGCTGATCAGCACCGTGTCGGGGTTGTCGGACTGCGCAAGCGCGGGTCCCGGACCCAGTGCCAGCGCTGCGGCCATCACCAGGACAGCCGCGAAATGGGGGAACAATGTGGTTCTCATCGTGACTTTGCGGGCGGCTCGTGCCGCGCCCTTCCGGAAGAAAAAAGGGGCGAGGATTGCTCCTCGCCCCGATACGACTGAAACGCCGACTCTTACTGAACGTTGGTCGTTACCTTGTGATTCAGGTTGCCACCGTAGTTCGATTGGATCAGACCCGTGGCGCCCGGTATCGTTCCGTTTTCGAACGTGATCGCGGCGAAGCCGACAACCGGCAGGCCGTTGAACGTCGTCGACGCTGTGGAGCCCGGCAAGCCGGTCTGCGTGTTGAACGTTGTCGACGCACCACCAACCAGCTGATGTCTGCCAGCCGGAACCGATGAGCCGTTGAAGTTCAGAGCAACCCAGCCGTTCGAGAACGACGACGGGATGTTCGCAACGTTCTTCGAGCCGAGCACGTTGGTGTTGTTGAACGTGATCACGTTGGCTTCCCAGCAGAGCGAATCCGTCTGCGTGGGCGGCGGCGGCGAGAACGACGTCTGCGAGACAAGCGTGCGCTCTTCGCGGTCGTACTGCGTGACCACGACATCGTCGCACGCGCCCGTGGCGCCGAAGTTGCTTTGGAACAGCTTGGTGACCGTCAGGCCCGAGTAATAGAACGCCTTCGTCGGGAACGTTACGACCCAGTCGGTACCCGACTTGGTGTTGGCGTCCAAAACGAATTCGTTGTACACGTTGCTGTGCATCAGCACGGCCGAGACCGGATCGACCGGGTTCGTCGACGCGGTCCAGTCGGTGATGTACACCGTCGTGCCAGCGACCACAACCGAGGTCTTCGGATTGACGTTGGCGAGGTTCGGGAGGATCGAACCGGCAGCGTTCCACAGCGCGGTGGACGAGAAGCCGTCCAGCGCCACTGCGTCCGTTGCGAAGTCCTCACCTTGAAGCACGTTGATCAGCGTCATGGAGCCGAACAGGCCGCCATTGCCGGGAACCGTATCCGCCGACGCGCCAGAAAGCGGCGAGCACGACGGGACACCAGCCGAGTGGGTCACGGCGGCGGCAGTTGCGCCTACGACGTTGCCCATTTCGATGATTTCGACGTAGCCCTCACGAGTGCGGTCGAGCGACGTGCCGGCCTTGTCGTCGTTACCACCCGTGTAGGCGAAGTTGACGAATCCGGTCGGGGCAGCGGAGCTGGACGACACCACCGGCGTCGTGCAGGACTTGTCCGTCGTGAAGATGCCAGCGCCATCCGAGGTCGGGATGATGGCGGCAGTCCAGACGTCCTTGGCCGACAGGTACAAGTTGAAGTCAAGTACTTCGCGGCTGTTCTTGCCTTCCAGGAAGCGAACCTTGACGGCCTTCGCGGAACCAGACGAGTTAACGACCGACAGCAACGAGTTGTACGGGGAGAGCGCCTTCGGCTCACGCACCGTGTAGTACGGGTAGATCAGGGCTTGGCCCAGACCATTCGGGTTGACTGACACCGCTTCAGCGACGCCGGTCGCGCCGAGCGCGCTCAGGCCAGCCAAGACGGCGTAGACGGATTTCTGTTTGAACGTATTCATAGTTGGTGAAGACTCCTTCTTTATTGAGTGCCGTTTAAAGTGATCACTTTAAAACCAACAGCACGCGAATGTTATTACAGTCAGACTCTTTTGACAAACAAAGCCGTTCGCCAAGAGGTTGACATGTGGATTTTCTACAACGTCTCAAAGTGACGACACTGCGTTGCAAAACATACATTTAGTTCACGTACCACGCCTGTCCTCTCTCGAATATCCAGACCTCATTCACCGGCGTCGTAATGCCCTTCATCAGCCGATGGTCGTAGGTTAGCATCAACCGCACCCTGCAGGCATCGCCCTCACAGGTCACGGCCTCCACGACAACCTGCCGGAATGCCCCGCGCCGAATGGTGGACTTGAATTTCTCGAGACTCGTCACCTCGCGCGAACCGGGGCTCATAAAGGTGTAGGCAGCGTCCCTGTCGTCCTTGATCAGCGCGGCCCAGCGCGCGTTGACACGCTCCGCGACGTAGGCCTGACGGACCTCCGGCGAACTGCCCGCAGGGACCATAGGCGCCGGAGCGGGACTGGCGCAGGCGCCCAGCGCGGCTACCGCCAATGTCGCCAATACCCGACAGGCATGTCGGGGAACAGCGACGGAAAATAGCGATTTTGCACAAAAACCAGAAAATCGGTCCAAAAACATCAGTCTTCTTTCAGTTGAGAGGGATGGCGGGCATCCGATCCGGTGCCGGCGCGGCGTTCGGCGGGAATACGAGATCGGGGAAAGGCTTGATATACGGGAACAGGCGGTCGAGATTGTCCATCTTTTTCCGCAGGTCTTCGATGGCACCGCGGATGTCGATGTCGGTCTCGACGACGCGGGGGGTGATGAACAGCACCAGTTCGGTCCGGTCGTTCGTCAATTCCTGGTTGCCGAAGAGGCCGCCGATGATCGGTATCCGGGACAACCAGGGCAGACCTTCGGAGCTGTTGCCACGGGTCTCGCCGATGAGTCCGCCCATCACCATCGTCTGACCGCTCTGGACGCCGACGTAGGTCTGCACCGACCGCGTGTTGATGGGTGGCGCAGCGCCGACTGCCGCAGGTGTGCCGGGATTGGAGA
>JBDSBS010000126.1:0-2660 GCA_039921435.1 Planctomycetota bacterium
GGCGCAGTCGACAGCGTGCACGACACGTTGGACGAAACCGCTCCGCGTCGCTGCGCGGTAGTTGTCGCCGGTCGAACGGTGGCCGCGAATTCAGCGAGACGTGACTCGGGCGTAGAGAGCCGACATCTCACCGTCGACGGCTAAAGGGGGGATTGCGGCGGCGGCACGGTGAAGAATGGGTTCCTTCACCAGGGGACGGCCATCCCCGCAACAGCAAAGGAACCCAATGACACTACTTCGGCAAAGGATGCTCGAAGATCTCCGCGTGCGCAATCGCGCGCTGCGGACCCAGAAGACGTACATCGGCGAAGTCGCCAAGTTCGCGCTCCACTACGGCAAGTCGCCAGACCAGCTCGTGGAGGAAGACGTGCGTTGCTACCAGGTGCATTTGATCGACAGGAAGGTGTCCTGGTCGATGTTCAACCAGGCGGTTTGCGCATTGCGCTTCCTCTACCGCACCACGCTCGGCAAAGACTGGGCGGTGAAACACATCCCGTTCGCGAAGCAGCCCCAGAAGCTCCCCGTCGTACTCAGCCGTCGAGAAGTCATGCAGCTGTTCGAGGAGGTCGCCAACATGAAGCACCTCGCATTGCTGATGCTCGCCTACTCGTCGGGGCTGCGCCTATCGGAACTTGCACACCTGAAAGTCTCCGACATCGACAGCCAGCGGATGGTCATCCACGTGCACGAAGGCAAAGGTGGCAAGGATCGAATCGTGCCGCTGTCGCCTCTCGTGTTGATCATCCTGCGTGAGTACTGGCGCGAGGCGAAGCCGCGTGACTGGCTCTTCCCCGGCAAGTGGGCCGACCGACCGATTACGGGGTCAACGATCCAGAAGATGTTTGATCGTGTAAGGAAAGCAACCAGCATCAAGTAGAAGGCCTCGATGCACACGTTGCGGCACAGCTTCGGGACCCACCACCTCGAAGCCGGTACCGACCTGCGCACGCTGCAAGTGTTAATGGGGCACTCGAACATCAAGACGACCAGCCGCTACCTGCATCTGTCGACTGCGAGACTGGCTGCGGCGAAGAGTCCGCTGGATCAGGTCGACGAAGTCGAAGCTCCCGAGTAGCAGCCGTGTCCCGGCCCCTCTTCGAGGTGGCCGACGTCATCAACGCTCACGCCGCGGCCTTCCTGAGGTCCAGCGAGACTGTTGTGTCGTGGGCCAAGAGACGCGTCATGCGACGACTTGTCGCGTGCCGAACTGCCGCGCTCGGCGGCCACGTTGTGTCATGCGATAACTGCGACTACGAAACCATCGCGTACAACTCGTGCAGAGATCGGCACTGTCCCAAGTGCCAAGCGAGCAAGAGTGCGCAGTGGGTCGAGGCACGCGACGCCGACTTGTTGCCGGTGCCCTACTTCCACGTCGTGTTCACCGTGCCGCCGGAGATCGCCTCGATCGCACTGCAGAACAAGCGCGTGATGTACGGCATCCTGATGCGTGCATCAGCCGAAACTCTGCTCCAGATCGCAGCCGATCCCAAGCATCTTGGGGCCAAGATCGGATTCGTTTCCGTGCTGCACACATGGGGCCAGACGCTCATGCATCACCCGCATGTGCACTGCGTAATACCTAGCGGCGGGCTCGGCGCCGATGGTCGCAGCTGGGTCGCTTGCAGGCCGGGTTTCTTCTTGCCGATCGAGGTGCTGAGCTCGGTCTTCCGCGGCAAGTTCCTCGACCTGACTCGGCGTGCGTTCGCGAGCGGCGAGTTGTGCTTCCAAGGTTGCCTGGCTCACCTCGCTGATCCCAAGGAGTTCGCCAAGCATCTCCGACGCACCTACGCCAACAACTGGGTGGTCTACGTGAAACCGCCATTCGGCGGCGCCAAGCAGGTCTTCAAGTATCTTGCCCGCTACACGCACCGGGTCGCCATCGCCAACAGTCGCATCGTTGCCATGGACGACGGCAACGTGAGTTTCCGCTGGAAGGACTACGCGCACGGCAGCCGCCAGCGAACGATGACTCTCGATGGCCGTGAGTTCCTACGGCGCTTCCTCCAGCACGTGCTACCCAAGGGCTTCGTCCGGATCCGCAGCTACGGCTTACTTGCCAACGGTGTGCGGGCGACCAGACTTGCTGCGTGCCGCGCGGCGCTCAACGTCGTCGTCGCAGAGGTCACGCGCGACGTCGACGCCACAGCAGGTTCGACGTCCCTACCACGCTGCCCCTCCTGCAAGATCGGACACCTCTTCCTCGGCGAGCGTCTGCCACCGTTTTCGCCGCGCCTCACTCTGCAATCTCCGCAGCCCGTGCCGGCTGGGATCGACAGTTCCTAAGCCATGACCGTGACGGCAAGCATTCCAAACCAGTCTTCGACAACAACACGGCGGTTGTCGGCGGCCATCATTCTGTACGCACCTTCCTGGCACCGTCGCCGCAGCATGCGCGACGTCCTGCGGCGACGTGAATCGCGTCGAGTTTCTGTCATCAGACCCGTTGCAGGCCAGCCGTCAGAGGCGAGGTCAGCCGACGGTGGCTCCATTTCGCCCAGCAGCGTCCCCGGCGATTGGCATCAAAGGCCATAAGCCGCGGCATCGTCCAACGGCTTCTTGCTGCCATGGCCGGCCACCGCCAAACTGCGTTCACCGTGATTCGCGCCCGTCCCCCTTCGATTCTCGCTGCCGACGATCACGGCCACGGCAGCAAGAAGCCT
>JBDSBS010000127.1:0-7013 GCA_039921435.1 Planctomycetota bacterium
GGCGGGCAACCTCGTCATTTCGCGCATCGTCGACCGCGCGCGCGACAGCGTGCGCAACGGCGAGACCCTGTCCGAGCCGTTCATGAAGTCGACGGTCTTCCCACCCATGGTCACCAAGATGATGGCCATCGGCGAACGATCCGGCGCGCTCGACACGCTGCTCGAGAAGATCGCCGAGTTCTACGACCAGCAGGTGGAGGCGGAGGTCAAGGGACTCACGTCGATGATCGAGCCGATCATGATCACGATCATGGGTGTGATCGTGGGTGGCATCGTGCTCGCGGTGTTCCTGCCGATCTTCAAGCTGCAAGAGAAGCTGTCGGGTGGCGGCGGCTAGGCCGCATACAAGACCATGAACGACCTCAACAAGCGGTCTCTGTTGTACGGCACAGCCGTTCTCGTGCTGGGCGGACTCGGCGCCGCAGTGGCCACGCGCAGCGCCGATGCAGACGTAATGACGTTGCTCAGCACGGCCGACGTGCAGTTGCGCCTGGCGAACGGCATCCCGGCCGTGGACAAGCAGGGCCGCGAGCTCACCGCACGCACGCAGATGATTGCCGCCGCCGAGCAAGCTCTCGACAACGTCGAGCGCATGCAGCCGGGCATGGCTGTGACGGCCGAGTTCCTTGGCTTCGCGCAGCGGCTGCGCGGCAAGTTCGAACAAGCCGCGGCGAGCTATCGGCGAGCGCAGGGTTGCGCTGATTGCGAGCCCGAGCAGCGTGACATCCTCGCATTCAACCAGGCGCGCATGCTGGCTGAGGCGGGGCATCGCGAACAGGCGTTGGCGGTCTTCGAGCAGAACAGCAAGGCCTTCGATGTACGGTGGAAGCACCAGCGCGCCGTCGAAGAAGCTGCCCTGCTTCGCCAACTGGGACGCCGGGTCGACGCCGAACGCCGGCTCGACGGCATTGCCCGCGATGCAGACGCACAGCCCATGGCATCGCTGCAAGCGGGCCTTGAATACGAGCGGCTAGGTCACGCGGACAAGGCCGAAGGGGTGCTGAACCGCATTTCGAAAGCGGTCCCGATCGCAGACTACCACCTTGCACGCCTCAAGTTGCGGCATGGTGAGACCGATACATCCATGCAGTTGTTGGAACGTGCAGCCAAGGCTGTGCCGGCCGAGGTGAGGCGTCGGATTCAGGAAGAACCCGAGGCCTGGTCGGCTGTCGCCAAGGATGCGCGCTTCCTGGAACTGACCGCTCCGCAGACGGCGACTCCTGGTCGCTGAGCCGCGGCTCGGAGGGAAGAGAAGGGAAACAACGGCGGCCACGTCGGCCGTCGCATCAGTAGGTTGTCAGGGAGAAAAATATGTCCAAGCGGGAACAGGGTTTCACACTCATCGAATTGATGATCGTCGTTGCGATCATCGCCATCATCGCGTCCATCGCGATCCCAAACTTGCTCAGCGCGCGGTTGAATGCCAATGAATCGGCAGCCATCGCGACGTTGAAGAACATCTCGTCGGGCCAGGCGCAGTGCCAGGCCTCCGGCGTCATCGACGTCAACACCAACGGCGCCGGCGAGTACGGCTTCTTCGGGGAGCTGTCCGGCCGCGTGCTGGTTCGCGCCAGCACGCTCTCGATCAGCCCGCCCGTGATGTCGACCGCCTTTGGCAACATCAACGCGCAGTCCTGCGTGTCGCGTTCGGGCTACCTGTTCCGGATGTTCCTGCCGCAACCCAACGCCGCTGGCATCGTGCCCGGCGTGACGGAGACGGCGACGACCGGTGGTGACCCGGGCAACGCGCTCGGCGTGGACCCCGGCCAGGCCGAGACGCTGTGGGCCTGCTACGCCTGGCCGCAGACGCAAGGCAACAGCGGCAAGCGCACGTTCTTCGTCAACCAGAGCGGTGACGTCATGTCGACGCTCGGCGCCGTGCTCAACTACAACGGCACCATTTCGGAGCCGGCGTTCAGCGCCGCCTTCTCGGCTGCGGCTTCGGCCTCGATGAGCTCGGCGACGGCGTCCAACACGCTCGCGCAGGACGGCAACCGCTGGACCGTCGTCCAGTAGTGCACGCCTGCTGAGCCGCGCGGCTTCGGCTGCGCACTCGGCACGACGCGCCCGCGACCTGCAGTGCAGGGCGCGGGCGTTTGTCGTTTCAGGAGGGCTCGCCGGTTCGTTCGGCCGTCGAGGTCGTCGGTGTGGCTCAGGTCCAGTCGGCTCTGCGGTCGATAGCATGGACGATGTCGGCAGAGCTTCAGCGGCGCGATCTCGACCAACGCACCGATCTGCTGAGCTCGCTCATGGCAGTCGGCGAACTGCCAGCTCGCCGCTCGGACGAACGGTTCGAGCACACCGCTGCGGGACCCGCGGCTGAGCGGAAAGCTTCGGTGAGGCGACGCGTGCAGCGGCTGTCCATCGTGATGCCGGCGCGCAACGAAGCGGCCAACCTCGACCACCTGCTGGCCGAAGTGGGCGATGTGTTGCGCGGCACGCCGCTCGCATTCCACGAAGTGATCGTCGTCGACGACGGCTCGACCGACCGCACACCACAGATCGCCGCCGAACGCGGGGCTCGCGTCGCGCGGCATGCAGAGAGCCTCGGCAACGGTGCGGCCGTCAAGCGCGGCATCCGTGAAGCCAAGGGCGACTGGATCCTGCTGCTCGATGGCGACGGCCAGCATCCGCCGAGCGAACTGCCGGCCATGCTCGACCTCGCCGAACGCTACGACATGGTCGTCGCGTCGCGCGGTGGCAAGGGCGGCCGCGTGCACCGCAACTTCGCCAACCAGATCTACAGCCGTTTCGCCGGCTACGTCGCCGGCCAGCACATCCCGGATCTCACGAGCGGCTTCCGCCTCGTGCGCGCCGATGTCGCCAAGGACCTCGTCTGGCTGCTGCCCAACACGTTCAGCTACCCGACGACGATCACGATGTCGATGCTGCGCGGCGGCTGGTCAGTGGCGTTCCACCCGTTCGCCGTGCGCCAGCGCCAGGGCAAGAGCCACATCCGACTGCTGGCGGACGGCAGCCGCTTCTTCCTGATCATCCTGCGCATCGCGACTATGTTCGCGCCGCTGCGTGTGTTCTTGCCCGTGTCGTTCGGCGTCGCCGCGGTCGGCGTCGTTTGGTACCTCTACACGTGGCTGAGCCAGGGCCGCTTCACGAACATGGCGGTGCTGCTGTTCAGTCAGGCCGGCATCCTGTTCGCGCTCGGGCTCATTGCCGAGCAGATCGCGTCGTTGCGCTTCCAGGGGCTGTCTCGCGACGGTTTATCCCGCGACCACGGCAAGTGAACGGGCCCGGCGACGTGCTGTTCTGCGGCGCCTGGGACGAAGGGCCTGGGTACCCGCGCACGGCTTCTCTCGTGAAGGGACTCGAGGCCGGTGGCGTGCGGGTACGCAAGTGCCGCCTGCCAGGACTCGGCACGAACAAGCAGCGTCTGCTGCGTTCGCCATGGCGCTGGCCCGCCGCGTGGTGGACACAGCTTCGGCAGCGTCGCGAAGTCGCACGGAACGTGCGCACGCTGACCGCTGAGCAACGCCCGCGCTGCATCGTCGTGCCGTATCCGGGTCACACACTGGTCGCCACCGTCAAGGCAGCGAGCGAAGTGCCCGTCGTGCTCGATCTGTTCTTGTCCGCCTACGACACGGTCGTCGAGGACCGGCGCCTGGTCGCGCCCGGTTCGCTCGCGGCCGCTTGGCTGCGGCGGCTCGACACGCGCGCGTGTGCGGCCGCTGACCTCGTGCTCGTCGACACTCCGTCGAACGCCGCCTACATGGCAGAGCTCACGGGGCTGCCGGCCGAACGATTCGCCTGGTTGCCAGTCAGCGATCCGAGCGCTTGCGCGGTTCCCGCGGTGTGGCAGGCGTCGAGCGACGGCGTGCTGCGGCTCTTGTTCTTCGGCACCGGTGTGCCGCTGCACGGCCTGCGCATCTTGCTCGATGCGGTTGCGACGGTCCCCGGCGTGCATCTGACTCTGGTGGGCGGAACCCCGGCCGACCGCGAGCATGCAGGCCGCTCGCTCGGCGACCGGTTGCAGCTCGAACCGAGCTTCGTGTCTGGTGCGCGGCTGCAGGAATTGATGGCGCAGAGTCAACTCGTCGCCGGCGTGTTTGGCAACGGTGGCAAGACGCAGCGTGTCGTGCCGTTCAAGGTCGTGCATGCGCTGGCCGCGGGTCGGCCCGTGCTGACGGCCGATACGCCGGCGATCTGCGCCTGGCTCGATGGCTGTGGGGCCGTGTTCTTGGTGCCAGCCGGCAACGTCGTAGCTGTGGCGCAGCAACTGCGCGAACTGGTGCTGCAACCGGGCCAGCTCGAAACGGCTGCGGCTCTGGCGCGCGCTGCCTATGACCAGCACTTTGCGACGGCGCGCACCGCAGCGCGGTGGAGCAGTCTGCTGGAACGGCTCGAGCAGACGGCGGCACGAGGTGGCGTGTGACCGACCTCACCGAACTCCGCGCGCTGTCGAGCCGGCGCGCGCGCTGCTTCGCGGCGACCGTGGCGCTGTTCGCCGTCTGTGCCTACGGCACGTCGCTGGCCGGCGACTACGTCTTCGACGATGTGCACTCCGTCGCCGCCAACCCGTCGGTGCAGAGCCTAGGCAACGTCTGGCAGCTGCTGTCGGATCCGGGTGCGTTCAGCGCCGGCGAGTCGCGCATGTACCGGCCCGTGCTCTTGCTCAGCTTCGCGTGTAACCTGGCGATCAGCCATGCCGCGTGGTCGCTGAAGGCCGGCAACGTGCTGTTGCACGCGTTCGTCGCGGTGCTGCTGTTCGTGTGGCTGCGCTCCCTCTCTAGGCACCGCACGGCCGCGTTCGTCGCCGCCAGCCTGTTCGCCGTACACCCGCTCGCATCCGAGGCGATCAACCTGGTCTCGGCGCGCAGCGAGCTGCTGTCTGTGTGCGGTCTGCTCATCGGGATGGTGAGCCACTTCTGGTGGCAGCGCGGTCGCGGTCGACGTCATCTGGCGATGGCTGGCATGGTCGTGGGGGCGTTGCTCGCCTGCGGCAGCAAGGAGACCGGCGTCGTGTTGCCTGGCTTGATGGTGGTCCAAGCGCTGTGCCTACCGCACGAACGTTGGAACGTTCGCACGCTGAGTGGGGCTCTTGTCGGCATCTTGCCGGTCGTTCTGGTCGTGCTGGCCTACCTAGTGTTGCGCAAGGTGTTGCTTGGTCAGGCGACCGTAACCCTGCTCGGTCGTGTCGGTGAGGATCCGACGAGCGGCCATGGTCGCGGCCTCTTGATGCAGCTCGCGACGATGGGAACGTTGCTGCCGAAGGCGCTGCTGCAGATGGTCGTGCCGGTGGGCCTGTCGCTCGACCATCCCGTGCAGTATCGAAGCACGTTCGCCGAGCCGTGGGTGCTGCTCGGCTGGGGCAGTGTGTCGGGCTGTGTGGTGGCCGCGCTGTGGCGCGGAACGATGTCGCGCGTGCGGCGGCTTGGGGTCGCGTTTGCGGCGGCGGTGTCGTTGCCGTGGATCGTGATCCCGCTCAACATGCCGTTCGCGGAACATCGGCTCTACGGCACCCTCGTCGGTGCGTCGCTCGTGCTCGTCGCCGTGTTGCCGCGCATGCGACTGCGAGCTCCGGCCGTTCTCGGCACACGCCAGCGCGTGCTGCTGGCGTCGTTCGCCGGGCTCGTGCTGTTCGGGATCGTTGGCTCGGCGAGTCGTTCGCTGCTCTACCGTGACGAACGGTTGCTCTGGCGCAGCGAGCTCGCACAGCATCCCATGTCGTTCCGGGCGTGGTGGGGGCTTGGCACGAGCATCTATCGTCTGGGCGACTCGCAGAACGCCGTCGAGCCACTCGCGGCGGCGCACTCGCTGTGCCCAACGCACTACGACATCTTCCGCAACTACAGCGAGATGCTCGTGTCGCTGCCCGACGAACGGGCCCAACCGTTCCGCGCAATCGCAGTCGCCGCTGAGTTTGCCAAGAGCGGCCCCGAAGACCCTTGGGCGCGGACTCTGCAAGCGCGGGCGCACTTGCAAGCGGGACGCGTGACCGGCAAGCTCGAACACTTCGAAGAAGCCGAACGGTTGGCTCTGTCCTGCCTGCAGATCGCCGAGCCGAAGGGCTACGTCTATTGTCTGGCGGCGGCGGCGAGGCGCGAGCTAGACGACCTCGAGGGTGCGCTGGCGCACCTCGATGCGAGCCTTCGACGCGGGCTAGACCACTTCTCGGTGCGCCTCGATCGGGCGGCAGTGTTGCGCGACCTCGGGCGGGTGGCCGAGGCGCAGCGCGAGTTGCTGCGGGCGCAGCAGCAGGCGCCGATGTCGCTGCAGGTTCAGTTCGCGTTGCAGCAGATGGCCCAGCCGCCGCGGTAGTGAAGCGAAACGGAGCCTCAGCCAAACAGGCTCATCGCGTTGCCGAACGTGACCTCGGCGGTCGCCGCGAGCGACAGCCCGCGCACATCGGCCAGAGTCTGCAGCGTCTGCACCACGAACGCCGGTTCGTTGCGTTTGCCGCGGTGCTTCTGCGGCGGCAGGAACGGCGCGTCGGTCTCGACGACGATGCGGTCCTGCGGCGCCCACTTGGCGATGGCGCGCAGAGCGTCGTTCTTGGGGTAGGTCAGCGGACCTGCGAACGACAGCAGGAAGCCGAGGTCGAGTGCTGTGCGGGCTTCATCGAGGCTGCCCGAAAAGCAGTGCATGACGCCGCGCACCGGCGGTTCGTCGTGCAACACGGCAAACATCGGTGCGAACGCATCGCGGCAGTGGAAGATGACCGGCAGGTCGAGCTCGCGCGCCAGCGCCAGGTGGCGCCGTAGCGACACTTCCTGTTGAGCGAGCGGCGTGCGATCGCGGTAGCAGTCCATGCCGGTCTCGCCGATCGCGGTGCAGTCGGGGTCGCGCGCGAGTGCTTCGATCTCGGCCCACTCGGCGTCTAGTCGAGTAGCGTCGTTGGGATGCAAGCCCGCACTCCAACGCACACCGGGCAACCGCGTGAGCTCGCGCGCGGCCCGACTCGACGGCGCGTCGATGCCGACGACGAGCAGGTGGGTCACGGTCGCGGCCTGCGCGCGCGCGTGCTCATCGGCGGGATCCTGCTTACCGTCGAGGCCGAT
>JBDSBS010000128.1:0-5438 GCA_039921435.1 Planctomycetota bacterium
CGCCGAGCTGGCCATTGGAGTTGCGACCCCAGCACTTGACCCCGCCGGCGCTGGTCAGCGCGCAGGTGTGGCTGGCTCCCGCCGCGACTTGCACCGCGTTACTGATGGGCACCTGAGCCCAAGCGGCCGGCGAAAATCCCGTCCCGAGCATCAGCAGCAGCCACATTGCCCCGTGCGACTTAAACGATATCCGACTCATGCCCCATCCTCTTTTGTTCTGGTACTACCCACCTTCTTCTCGCGACTGATTGCGTTGACCGCATGCAGCAATCGACGCGGCGCCGAAGGTCGTGCTCCCGCCGGTACGATCGCCACCACGGCGTTGAAGTCGGTATTGATCACCGAATCGTTGTTGCCGCTCTGTTTGACGATGTACGCATAGTTCGGAGCGCCGCCTTGCGGCGCGACGAATGCGGCGCTGCGCGCAACCGCGGGCAGCGCCCGATCCTGCGCGGCCACCGACGGCGCGAGCGCGTTCAAAGGCCACACGATCCGAATACCGAGGTTGGGTGTACGCATCCATCACTCCACAGCGTCGCAAGAATGCGGCCGAAAGCCCCTGCGGCCGGGAGTCTTCCCTTCTACTAACGGATCATCGCGCGAAAAAGTGCCATATGACATGAGTTCCAGACGACACACTGTGTATCAATCTTTCGACGTACCTGTTCTTCGCGTGAATACGTTCCAGTTCGACAGCATGGCGTGAGTTGAACGGAAAAGTCGTATCACTACTCACTGGGCGCAAGAATCTGGTTGCTTGAGCTGCAGAGTTCGCACGGGGCAGCGGGCAGACGCAATTTCCAGTTGCCAAGCGCGAAGGAAGAGTGAAGACTGTTTTCGATCTGCACAGGTTGCTAATCCGGGGAATGCCCATGTACACGAAAATTCTGGCGCTCGTCGCCGGCCTGCTGTTGTGTGGTTTCGCCCAGGCGAACCAGGCTTATGCGGCGCAGATCGACGGCACACTTGTCCCAATTCCGACGCCTACTTCCAGCGGCTCGGCTTTCTGCTCGGCGAACCCGAATACCATCTTCGCCTTGCAGGCGATCGTTACGGATCAAGCCCCGAGCGCCCCCGAGAGCGCCGGAAGTTTGAACCTGCCGGTACAGATCCGGGTGCTGACCTACTGCGAGAACCGACTCAATCCCCGCGTCAGGGTCATTTTCACGACCACGGGCGGCACCGCGACGTCGGGGACCGATTACCAGGGGCCCGGCTCGCCCACGATGGTGCAGGCCAGCGTGACGCAGTTCGCGACGGACGTCGATTCCAACGTCGCACCCTTCCCGATCACCATTTTCGACGACACGGCGATCGAGCCCACGGAGACGGTCGAAATCGGCTATCTCGAAGTTCGCTACATCTACTCCAATGCCTCCGGTCCGGACACCAACCAGATCTTCACCTTCAGCCCGTTGCCGCCGGAGATCGTTCTGTCGATCATCGACAACGATGGTGCACCGGCTGACGCGGATCTGGCGATTTCGCAGACCCACACGGCGGCCAATCCGCTCGTCGTCGGCAGCACGTTCCAGAAATCGCTGACCGTCACCAACAATGGACCTGCCGCTGCATCCTCTATCACCGTCAGCGACACTCTCCCGCCGCAGCTGACTTTCGTGGGCAGCGACTGCGGTGCCTTCGCGAATGGCCAGGACGTGAATTACTCGATCGGTTCGTTGGCGAACGGCGCTTCCAACACGTGCGTACTGACGTTGCGCGTGGCGTCCCCGGGTCCCGTTTCGAATACGGCTTCGATCACCTCGTCGACACCTGCCGATCCAGACACTTCGAACAACACGACCACCGCGACGATCGGCACCGCCATCGCCAACCAACCACCCGTGACCAGCACCTGCAGCGCCACGTCGGCGAATGGCCAACCGGTCACCTTCGACCTGTTGCCCTGCGCGAGCGATCCGGAGGGCGGGCCATTGACGTTCACCGCCGGCGCGCAGCCGCCGCCGAACCAAGGCAGCTTCACCGTGTCCGGCAACTTCGCGACGTTCACTCCTGCCGCCGGATTCGTGGGCACTGTGCCACTGCCCATCGAAGTCCGCGACGACGCGAACAACGTCACCAACCTCGTGGCCAACGTCACGGTGACGGGTAACGCGACCAACCAGCCGCCGGTTGCCACCAATGGCAGCGCGTCGACGACCGGTGTCACGCCGGTGACGGTCAACCTGGCGACGCTGGCAACAGACCCCGAGAACGACGCGCTGATTTTTGCCATCGCGACGCCACCGTCGTCTTCGCAGGGCACGGCAACGCTGTCGGGGAGTCTGCTTACTTTCACGCCAGCGCGCGGCTTCGAGGGCAACGCGGTGATTGGTCTGACGGTCCGCGACCCGACGCATCCTGCGGTCGCATTCAACGTCACCGTGGCCGTTTCCAACAATCCGGGCAACCGTCCGCCGGTTGGAATCAACGGCACGGCAACCTCAAGCGGGGGAGCCGAAGTGGCCATCAGCCTGGCGCCACTGTTCACCGACCCGGACGGCGACGCGCTGACCTTCATGATCGCCACGCCACCGGCAAACGGTTCGGCGCGCATCGTGGGACAGACCGCGTTCTACGTTCCCAGCGCGAACTTCGAAGGGCTGGTTCAGTTCGTGGTTCGCGCGACGGACCCGTCGGGGCTTTCCGCAACGAGCACCATCACCGTTACGGTGGACGCGAACCTCGATCCGGAGGATACCGAGGGCGTGATCGACGGCGCGCTGGGAACCCTGCCGAACGGTGGTAGCGAGGTCGCGCAAGGCGCAGTGACCGCGGTCGCCGCCGCCTGTGGCGCGGCGGCTTCGGGTAGCGCTGTGCTTCAGACCTGCCAGGCACTGATCGACGCGGCCCAGGCCAACAATGGCGCGGTCGTGGAAGATGCGCTGGAGAACCTCGCGGCCGAGGAAATCTCTGCGCAGAGCAATGTCGCGGGCGCGATCCTGACCCAGCAGAAAGCCAACGTCGCGGCCCGCATGGCATCGATGCGCGGCGGTTCGAGCGGCCTCGACGTCGCAGGGTTGTCGATCTTTACCGGCAACGGCGCGCTGTCGCTCGGGATGTTCGGACAGAACCTCAATGCCGCGCAGGACGACAGCGCGGCGGGCGGCGTCGGCGATCTGCGGCCGAGTCCATGGGGAGTCTTCGTCAATGGCAGCATCGGCGGTGGCAGCCGCGATTCGATGGCCGCGGAATCCGGCTTTGACTTCGACAATTACGGCGTGACCGCCGGCGTCGACTATCGCCTCAACGATCGCGCGTTCGTCGGGCTCGCACTCGGCTACAGCGCTTCAGCGGTGGACCTCGATCAGGGCGCGGGCGAGCTCGACACCGATGGACTCGGGCTCACGGCGTACTACTCCTGGTACGGCACCAATGGCTGGTACGCGGACGGCTCGCTCGGATACTTCCGCAACCAGTACGACCAGTCCCGGGTCATCGACCTGACTTCCCTCGGTCTCGCTCGCGACGTTGCCATGTCGGACACCGACACGAGCCAGTTTGTCGCGACGCTTGGTGTCGGCTACGAATTCTCTCGCAACGGCTGGTTGATGACGCCGGAGTTCCGCATCGAGTACGCCGGCACCGACATCGATGCCTTCACCGAGACCGGCGACAACAACAGCGGGTTCCTGCTCGCCTTCCCGGAGCAGAGTTTCCAGTCGCTGCAGTACTCGGGTGCGCTGCAAGTGGCGCGCGCGATAAGCACGACCAGCGGCATCCTGCAGCCGTTCGTGCGCGTCGATTGGTATTACGAGAGCGACAACGACGGCTTCACGCTGATTCCGCGCTTGCGCAGCAATCCGAATCAGCCGTTCGCGGCCATCGTCATCGACGATCCCGACCGCAACTTCGGCAGCCTGTCGGGCGGCGTGTCGTGGGTGCGGCCCGGGGGCACGCAGCTCTATCTCTCGGTCTTCCGCACGTTTGCGTACGACGATCTCGATCAGTGGGTGCTGCGCGGCGGACTGCGCTGGGAGTTTTGAGCGTTCGCCAGTCGCATCGGTCCAGCCACGGAAGACTGCCGCGGGCGCATCAAAAGCCGCACCGAAACGGCGGTAAGGATCAACGCAAACGGGCGGTGACGCTGGCTTTGTAGGGTCGCGAGGGTTTACATTGCGCGGCCGCGCGGCGCCCGTAGCTCAGCTGGATAGAGTAGTGGCTTCCGAAGCCATTGGTCGGGGGTTCGAATCCCTCCGGGCGCGCCACCTTCTTTGCAGATTTTTCAGTGACTTGCGAGATCGGGTCTTCGAGCGCCCCACCCCGAGAACGGTCCTGTGCCCATTCTGTGCCCATTCTGTGCCCAAAACTTTTCGAACTTTATAGCCAAGTTTCGAAAAATGAGTAATGGCCGTTGTGACAACCGATAGCTACTTGTGCGGACGAGAAACTCGACTGCGGAGATCTTCTAGGCGTTGAAGGTCGCTGGGGCTCAGGTTGTCAGGTACGAGAAACTTCCCGTCTGCGTTCGTCGCGTTTTCTACCTCAAACGCAAAGACTGCATCTGGGTGTTCTGAGACCATCTTGTGACCATTAATCCTAAGGTCAGCTCGCGCCTTCCACGGACAGTCTCGACACGTTAATTTAGGATCTATTTCAGTGTCCGATGCCTCTATCCGTGCAACTTGCGACGGCTCGATGCCCCCTCGTACATAGAATCGGGCCGACCCCCCGACCCATGCCGCGCTTCGCCCCGGCGTGAGTAGTTTCCTTCGAAGGCGCCGAAGAATCCCGCTGTAACAGGGTGCCAGTCGGTCTCATCGTCGACTTCCGGGGCACCCATCAGGATTTTCACGGGCACAAAACCGTAGATCGCGAAGCCGGGCTGCATATCGATGGGCATCAATGGACCCGGGTGTCCGGTGAATAATCCTGGACACCCGGAAAACCATTTCAGGCTTGAAACAACCCGGATCAAGGTTCCTCGAATCCGTCGGCGAACAGCCCATCGGCTAGCAACGGATCGGTGTCAGTGGCCGAATTATTGGTCGAATTCGGATCATTGACGTAACTGATGCTGGCGGTATTGCTGACGCTGCCGGTTACGGTGGGACTCAGGATGCACGATAGCGTCGTGGTCGCAGAGCCGCTGGCGGCCAGAGTCAGGGTGCTGGCGACATTGCCGCTGCCACTGGCTGGTGCGCAGGACCCGCCGCTGGCGGTGCAACTCCAGGTGCAATTGGTCAGCGCCGCGGGCACGGTGTCGCTGAAGCTGACGCCACCTACCACGGCTGCTGCCGGGTTGCTGACGACGATGGTGTAGCTCACCGGCACGCCCGGAACGAAGCCGTTGAGGCCATTGGTTTTGGTGATCGACAGATCAGCCTGCGGCACGATGGTGTTGGTGTCTGTCGCCGTGTTGTTGGCTGAGGACGGATCGTTGGCGTAGCTGACGGTGGCGGTATTGGCGACTGTGCCCGTGGCAGCGGCGGCCAGCG
>JBDSBS010000129.1:0-10120 GCA_039921435.1 Planctomycetota bacterium
CGCAGAGCGGGGTTTGGCGATCCAGGCGGCGCGACAACCACCGACCGCGGAAGAGCGAGCATTCGACGCCCTGGCGAGCAATGCCGGAAGGGCACGATCGCATTGCGCGGGCAGCCGGACGGCGCCCGCGCCTATCTGTTCCGCTACCACGAGAGCACGGGGTCTGGGCCGGCTCGGCAGGTGCCCGTGCCATTTCCCTTCACGGAGCCGACGGCGGCGACGGGCATGCAGGCGGGTGATCTGGTGCTCGCGGTCGAACGCGTGATGCCCGATGGGCTGGCGGCGCGCGCTGGTATGCAGGCCGGAGATTTGGTCTTAGCGGTGGCGGGCCAGCCGCCGACCGAGGAAGTGCTGGACCGGCCGCTGCTCGCGAGTGGTCTCGAACTGCGCGTCTGGTCGGCAGGCGCGATGCGGAACGTGACCCTGCGCGGCGACGGCGCACCAGGCATCGAAGCCATGGCCACCATCTATCCGCTCGCCTGTTCGCCGAGCAACTTGCTCGGCACCTTGCCCGCGTGCCGGGTCGCGGTGGAGCCGGGATCCTACCTGATCCTGGTGCGCAGCGATCGTCACGAAGACCTGCGTTTGCCGGTCCATGTGCAGCGAGCGGGCGAACGTCTCACGCTGCGCGCCGATCTGCATCCGGCCGGGATGAGCCCACCGGGTTTCGTCTTCGTCGCGGCCGGAGAGTTCACCGCTGGCGGCGGTGGAACGTCGCGACCAGAACAGAACCGATGGTTGGACGGCTACTGGATCGCGCGCAACGAACTGAGCACTCGGGACTACCTGGAGTTTCTGCAGGATTCCGAGACCGGCGCGGAGATCGAGCGGTGCCGCAAGAACTGGAAGTTGCTCCTGGTGCCCCGCAAGCGTTGCCAGATTCCCGAGATCCATCGGCCGCTGTGGACTCTGCGCCCGGATGGCAAGTATGAGCCGGACCGGGAACTGCATCTGCCGATCACGGCGATCTCGTGTGCGGACTGCGAAGCGTACTGCCGTTGGTTGTCGGCACGGGCCAAGCGGCAGAACGAACCCTGGTTGTTCCGCTTGCCAACCGAAGACGAATGGGAGAAGGCTGCACGCGGTGTGGATGCGCGCGCGTTCCCTTGGGGGGCGCAGTTCGACCCGAATCTGTGCTGGATGACGAACCCGCTCCCGGCCACACGGCCACGCGGGGAACCGCTGCGGCCACGCCCGCTCGGCGACGAATCGCCGTTCGGTGTGCGCGACATGGCGGGCGGCGTCCTCGAGTGGTGTCTGGGCGACTACCTCGGCACGCCCATGCGACCGTGGCGCAGTGGTGCGTGGGGCAACACCGATTCCGCGTTCTCGCGTCCCGCGGCCAGGAATGGCGGCTTTCCGTGGCGCGTCGATGAGAAGGACGGGTTCCGGCTGGTGGCGGTGCGGAGAGAGAGGTAGGCAAACGGCGTCAGCCGCGCGATGGCCATCGCTCCTTCCCGCGGGCTTGCCTTGGCCCAACCAGAAGGCGTGTAGGAAAAGCAAACTGCGTCCCGGACCGCCCGGAACCCACCGCGGCACGATCCCCGGCCCCCGAAGCGAAGTCGCCGTCGCGCACGTCGTACGAGCCGAGACGCCAGCGCACGGTGCAGGTCGAGTAGGAAACATGTTCCGATGCTGTCGTCGCTCGCGGTAGCGCCGCGTAGCAGCGATGGCCGCGCGACAGCTTGGCGAGCAAACGAACGTCGAGCGTCGCTTTGGCCGCGGGTGCGTCGAACCGCAACCCGAGCTCGCGCTACGTCATCGTCGGCGCCAACCACGGCAGCAACGACATCCAGGTCTGGGAATACGGTGGCTACGCGCCCGGCCCGCGCTTCTCCTACGTGTACACGCAGTGCGGTTCGCTGACGCTGCTGGAGTCAGGCACGCCTCTGGTTGGCAACACGTTGACGTTCACGGTGGCCAACGGGGCACTGTCGGGCACGATCTTCGGCTACCCGGGGTTCATCCCGCTGACCTCGTTGGGCTGCAACTGCTCGCGTGGTGTGCAGAACGGCCTGTTCTTCGGCAACCCGCTCGTGTGGACGATCCCGGCCAACCCGATCTTCGTCGGCACGGCGCTGGCGGTGCAGGGCTACACGGTCCTCGGCTCGAACTGCCTGTCAACCTTCGACCTCAGCGACACGGTCAACTTCACGATCCACTGACGGCTGCTCGCACGGCGGGCGCGAAAGTTCGCCCGCCGGCGCTACTGCTGACCGGCGCCACCCGCGTACCAACGCATATGGGTGCGAGCACACACCGACTCGTCGACGAGGCTCAGCAGATGCAGCGAGTAGGTGCCGGGATCGGCCGAGCGCGCTGCCTCGACCTCGCATAGCGCGATCGCGGCTCATGCCGCAAGTGCACTGCGGGTGCCAAGGTACTCGACCGTCTGCACTCACACAGTCAAGCCGAAAGGGCGAGCGGTCCGCCACCCATTGTGTGGCTCCAGACCTGATCACGAGGCGACGCAATTTCGACGTGCGGCACTCGGCTTGCATCGCGCACCAAGCCTCAAGGCTAGCGGGCTGCTCCACTCGTTCGTGGTTGGTCGGCCGCTTCCGCAATTCCTAAAGAACATCCAATGACAACTGCTCAGACTGCCGCATTCCACAATCCTCCTGGTCCCAGCCATGATGCCTCCGGTTCTTACATCCGCCACCGAGCGAACGGTTGGGGAGACGGCCAGTGGGGCGCGGTTGTCGCAGCCGCGACCACCGGCATCGCCATAGGCGTGCTTATGGCGACGCTGGGCGCGGCCTTGGGCCTCACCGCCACGGCGACTGTTGCTGAGTCCGCGAGGATCGATGCCGCGAGCGCAGAAGGCATTGGCCGTACAGCGGCCGGCTTCGGTATCGGGGCGGGGATCTGGTTGCTTCTGTCTGCGGCCGTGGTCGGGATCGTCGGCGGCAGCGTGCTGGCAAAGATGTCCCACGCTGGCCGCGCCTACTATCCCGGCGCACACGGTTTCTTGACCTGGTCCCTTGGCGTCACGGCTGCGGCCATGTTCGCTGCCTTGGGATCCGGCGCCATTTCGGCCGCCGTCGGTGTCGGGGCAGTTGGTGCGGCCGGAGCCGCAGCCCATGCGCCCAGTGTAAGCCGTTCGGCGGACTTCGGCGCGTCGGACGTGACGACCCCACCTGTGCCAACAGATCCCCGGGCCGACGGTACCCGAGCGGGGACACCCAGGACGGATCGTGACGCGGTGCCCTCGGATGCTGGTTTCGGCCGCAGGGCTCCGGCCTTGACCCCCGCCGAACGTGACGCGGCCGTCCACGCGGCCGAGGTTGCCGCAACCGCTGCAGCCACTGCCGCGTGGTTTGCCTTGGCCTCTCTGTTGGTCGGGCTCGGTGCAACGATTGGGGCAGCCAAACGACGCAAATACCAGCCTGACCCGGAGCTGGGTCTCGTCCACCCGGCTTGAGCTTCCTGAACTCTCATTGCAATCTGGCCGTGGCGTCACGGTCTGGACCGACCGAGACGCACCGATGAAGAAACGACCCGCACAGAAGACCGACAAGCCGATCAACTCACCCAAGTCGGTCTCTGCCGACAAGGCGGCGCGCGAAGGCATCAAGGCTCGCACGCCCACGAAGCAGGAAGATCTCGAGGTGTCGAGGGAACGACCTCAGCGACAAGAACTGACTACTGACCAGGGCATCCCGATCTCGCACACCGACGATTCGCTCAAGGCGGGACGTCGAGGCCCATCGCTGCTCGAGGACTTCCATCTACGCGAGAAGATCACACGCTTCGATCACGAGCGCATTCCGGAACGGGTAGTTCATGCTCGCGGCTCCGGTGCGCACGGCGTGTTTCGCGTCTACGAATCGCTGGCGGAGATCACGGCCGCCGACTTCCTGGGGGACCCGGCTGCTGTGACGCCCGTGTTCGTTCGCTTCTCGACTGTCGTGGGCTCTCGCGGTTCGGCCGATACGGCCCGCGACGTGCGGGGTTTTGCGACCAAGTTCTACACCCGGGAGGGCAACTTCGATCTGGTCGGCAACAATATGCCGGTCTTCTTCATCCAGGACGGCATCAAGTTCCCCGACTTAGTACACGCGGTCAAGCCAGAGCCACACAACGAGATCCCTCAGGCAGCCTCGGCCCACGACACGTTCTGGGACTTCGTCTCGCTAGTGCCTGAGACAATGCACATGGTCATGTGGGTGATGTCCGATCGCGCACTGCCGCGCAGCTATCGGATGATGGAGGGGTTTGGCGTCCACACGTTCCGACTCGTCAACGCAAAGGCGAAATCTGTCTTGTGCAAGTTTCATTGGAAACCAATGCTCGGTGCGCATTCCCTGCTTTGGGAAGAGGCGCAGTTGATCGCCGGCATGGATCCAGACTTCCATCGAAGGGACCTCTGGGAATCGATCGAGGCGGGGAACTACCCTGAGTGGGAACTTGGTCTCCAGATCGTGGAGGAAAGCAAGGCGCAGGCGCTCGGGTTCGATCTACTCGACCCAACCAAGCTCATTCCCGAGGAGATGGTGCCGGTCAAGCGTGTCGGCCGTCTGACCCTGAACCGCAACCCGGACAACTTCTTCGCCGAGACAGAACAGGTTGCCTACTGCGTCGCCAACATTGTGCCGGGCATCGACTTCACCAATGACCCGTTGATGCAAGCGCGACTGTTCTCGTACCTTGACACGCAGATCACCCGCCTGGGAGGACCCAACTTCGCGGAGATCCCGATCAATCGTCCGGTGTCGGGTGTGCACAACCATCAATCGGATGGTCATGGCAGGCGGACGATTCCAACCGCCCGGGCGATGTACCATCCAAACTCCATCGAGGGCAATCAACCCTCGCTCGCCGATCCGTCGAGGGGGTTTCGATCCACCAACGAAGTGGTCGACGGCAAGAAGGAGCGGTTGCGGTCGACGACGTTCGCCGACCACTTCAGCCAAGCCCGTATGTTCCTGCGCAGCCAGTCGGCAGCCGAGCGGCGGCACCTGATCGATGCCTGCCGCTTCGAGCTCGGCAATGTCGAGCGACTCTCGATCCGTGAGCGCGTTGTCTTCCTCTTCACGCAGATCGACGAGGACTTCGCGGCAAAGGTTGCCGAATCCATCGGCGTTTCGTTCCCCGTCACCGGCAAGACGATCGACGCTGCATCGCGGGGCAGCGAGCGAGCCCGAAACCTGACTTCTCCGGCGCTGAGTCTGAGGAACGCCGCAAGGAAGGTCGTTCAGAGCCGCAAAGTCGCGCTTCTGGCCGCATCAGGCGTGAATGCCGAGGAAGTCGACGCCGCGATGCTGCACCTCGGTGGCAAGGGCGCGATCGTCCATGTTGTCTCCCTGAGCCTGGGCTCGATCCACTCGGCAGGCCGTGACGTCACTGTGCACAAGTCGCTGCTTACGACCTCGTCGGCAGTGTACGACGCGGTCTATGTGCCTGGAGGTAGAGCGAGTGTCAGCACCCTTCTGCAGGTTCCGAAAGCGCTCGACTTCGTGCATATGGCCTATCGGCACGGGAAGCCGATCGGCGCCTCCAACGAGGGGACGCAGCTGCTCGCCGCAGCCCGCTTGTCCGGCCTTACCAAGAAGGCGCCGGCGCACCATCCACACGTCGAGCACGGCATCGTGACGGTGCGCAACAAACAGCTCGGAGCATTCTTCGAGTCGTTCGCAGGCGCGATTGCCGAGCACCGCCATTTCGGCCGCGGCGGGTCCGCCGACGGCCCCGACACGCCTTCACCTCGATCAGCGCGAAGAGCCAAGTCATGAAAAAGAGCAAAGTCCTGTCAGCGTCCGTCGTCGACCTCCTCTACCAGTCTCTCGAGACGGAACTCGGGGGCGTCGAGATCTATCGAACCGCCCTCGAATGCGCACGCAACAAGGAGTTGACCAAGGAGTGGGAGAAGTACCTGGATGAGACGGAGAACCACCTCGAGATCATGCGGGGAGTCTTGGCGGACCTTCAGCTCGACCCGGAGAAGGACACGCCAGGTCGTGCGGTCGTCAGACACATCGGCAAGTCACTCTGTAAGGCGATGCAACTCGCCAAGGGCGGCGATGACCCTGCGACAGCCGAGCTTGTCGCCGCCGAGTGTGTGACGTTGGCGGAAACGAAGGACCACCTGAACTGGGAGCTGCTGAGCAAAGTCTCCGAAGGCAGGTTGGTCGAGTCGCGCGTGCTGGCCGAGGCCGTGGCGAGAATCGAAGACGAAGAGGACGAACACCTCTATCACACCAGCGGGTGGACGCGTGAGTTGTGGATCAAGGCGTTGGGCATGAAAGCCGTCTTGCCGCCGCCCGAAGAGAAACGCGAGGTCAAGACGATGGGCGAAGCTGCACTCGCCAAGGAAGAGCGAACCGAGGGCTAGCCTCGGCGCCGCAGTGCTGAGCGATGGGCAATTTAGGCCCTGCCCGCGCCTGGCGTGGGTCTTCATTCACCTGTGAGAATCACCGCGACGAGCCCTCCGTGAGGTTGACTGCCCTCTCAGCCGTGCCGATGGCGCCGGGGCTTGTGGCGCTGGCGCGCTCGCGACGCCTCTGTTCGGGCTCCCGGGCCCATCCCCGGCCCGACCCCTTCGCGACGTCTACTCGTTTCATTGGCGCACTGGCGCAGCGAGTCGAATCTCAGCCACCTTGAACTGCGTCTCAAAGCGATGCACGCCGCATTCGATTTAGTCCAAGGTCCAGAAACCGATCTCGGGGGACGAAGCGACGAAGCGGAGCAAGGCGATGTCTTGCTCGACGTGGTTGCGGTCACCGTCAGACGTGTGGCATCCGAAAGAGAGCCGCGATGGTTAGGCAAGTGAGGATCCGAGACAGGGTGATGGAGTTCATGCTGGTCAGGCAACCACAGTGCCCCGCAACCACCTCCAACCGCGGCCACTCCGCATAGCGCGCCGGTAGACGCGAAGTCTGCCCGCGCCAGCGGGAAGCCCATGCTCATGCTCGCAAACCACCGCTGCTAACGAGTCCCAGCGACTCCTCTCATGGAGGATTGCACAAGGTGCCTCCTTGCCGGCATCGCCAAGCATCGCGTTGGCGTAAACACCCAACTGAGAATGCGCCAATGGACGGCGTATGCTGGGGGCAGGTCACAGGTCCCTGTGACCGCCCCGCGTCTGGGCCAAGATGCCGCGTGCGTCTTGTGGTTTGACCGGACGAAAACATGGCTGGAGAAACGAAAATCCGAAGGTGCATCGCGCGCCTCTATGACCTCGAAGACCCCTTGTTTCGACACGAACTCGGCGTGCTGCTGGGCCCGCCCTTCCTGACGGGCAATCGCCTCACGGCGCTGTTGAACGGCGACGCCTTCTTCCCGCCGATGCTGGCGGCGATCCGCGGTGCACGCCTTTCGATCACGTTCGAAACCTACATCTACTGGTCCGGCGACATCGGACGGGAGTTCGCCGAAGCATTGGCCGGGAAGGCGCGCGAAGGCGTCAAGGTCCATGTGCTGCTCGACTGGGTCGGCAGCGCCAAGATGCCGTCCGAACTGCTCGATGAGATGCGCAGCGCCGGCGTCGAGGTTGTCAAGTTCCACCCTCCGCAGTTGCTGCGGCTCGGGCGCATGAACAACCGCACGCACCGCAAGCTGCTGGTCGTCGACGGTCGCATCGGCTTCACCGGCGGGGCGGGCATCGCGCCGCACTGGACCGGCCACGCTCAGGATCCTGAGCATTGGCGCGACTCACACTTCCAGGTCGAGGGTCCGGTGGTAGCGCAAATGCAGTCGGTGTTCCTCGACAACTGGGTCAAGGCGACGGGTGTCGTGCTGCATGGGCGCGACTTCTTCCCAGATCTCGAGCCCGCGGGCGACCAACTCGCCCAGATGTTCAGCAGTTCTCCGGAGGGCGGCAGCGAAAGCATGCAGTTGATGTACCTTCTCGGCATCACCGCATCGTCGCGAACCATCGACTTGGCAGCATCTTACTTCGTCCCCGACGCGATGTTCACGAAGGCGCTGGTCGACGCTTTGCAACGTGGCGTCAAAGTGCGCATCGTCGTCCCGGGTGAACACATCGACAGCAAGCTGGTGCGCAAGGCGTCGCGCGCGCGCTGGGGACCCCTGCTCGAGGCAGGGGCTCTGATCGCGGAGTACCAGCCGACGATGTTTCATTGCAAGGTACTCGTCATCGACGGGCTGCTGGTGTCCGTCGGCTCGACCAACTTCGACAATCGGTCGTTCCGACTCAACGACGAGGCAACACTCAACATCTGGGACGCCGCCTTCGCGGCCGAGCAGACGCGCATCTTCGAGCAAGATCTCGATGATGCGAAGACGGTCACATTTGCTGAATGGCGCCAACGCCCGCTACTGGAGCGGGCCGTCGAACGCATGGCATCGCTGATCGGCTCGCAGCTGTGATCCGCCAGACGTGGCGCGCAGGCAGCGCGGCCGTGCGCCGTCGCAGCATGTCGCGAACGGCTGCTTCGTCGACGGCTTCGGGCTCGATGACTCGGCCATCGTCGTCCCTCTCGGCGACTTCGTGCTGGCAGCGCACGCCTTCACCTTCCGCCACCCTCGGCACCACCCACGGCCGCAGTCCTGCCGCCGGTGCCAGCTTCTCGACCACGATCAGTTGCTCCCGCTGCCTGCCCGGCCGCAATGCGACGCTCCAACGTGTCGACGAGGGCCGCGAGTCGAACGTCGGCTTCTTGTTAGCCGATCGCCCGGAAGGTCGCCAACAGCGGCACACCCGCGTCGAGCGCTTCCTCGAGCGCCTGCTTCAACAACAGGAGGCGGCGGCGCGGGGACAACGCAAAGTCAAGTGCACTTTGCTCGCTCTCGTCCGCCAACGACCTGACCCGCACCAGCAATCGACCCTGACGATGCAGCAGATCCTGCAACCCCTGTGCATCTGGTGCCTCGACCTCGGCTTCTGCCGTCGAGCCGTCGGGTTCTTGGATCGTCGAGAGGAATCGCATGGGGGTGCGCCCGGAGGAGGCCCCGAGGTCGCGCGCGGTAGGGGCCGCGCGCCCTGGTCATCGCTGCTGGCCGATGATGAGGCCGATGTCGTCACCGCCGAGGTCGGTCGCGGCCGTCGCCGTCGCGGTGGTCTCGATCCGACCGTTCGGACCCGCGGACATGACGAAGAGGCGCTTGTAGTTGGTCGCGTTGCTGAAGAAGCCCGAGATGACATTGATCACATAGGGGCGACCCCACGGATCGAGTGGCGATGAACCAGCCAGATACGGCCCGCGCCAGCGATTCGTGCCCGTCGTCGGGTAGGCGGCTCCGGCTGCGCCCTGCGGCGTGTTGGTGAGCATCTGGTTGTTGAGCAGGTCGCCCCGATTGGCGCTCATGCCCCACGTGATCCACTGATGGCCACCGGCCCACGGATTGGTGGTCGGCATGGTCGGGCCCGTGAACAGCGAATACATCGTATTGGTCGTGCCCGCACTGTTGCGCGTCGGGTAGGTGCCGACGTCCTTGTAGAAGGACGACACCGCGGTCGCGACGACCTTGACCTCGGCCTCGGCCTTGGCGCGGCGACCGTCTTCCATGTACCCGCTCAACATCGGCACTGCGATGCCGGTCAACAGCAGCACGACCGAGAGAACGACGATCACCTCGACGAGAGTGAAACCCCGCACCCCGCGTTGCGGACGCGACGAATCGGCTTCCTGGCACATGTCCCACTGATCGACAGTCCACGATTGCCACTTTCGAGAATGTGGTTGAGGTCGTGCGTACATTCTCTGGCGAGTCGCGTGCGGCAGTCGATCCCATGACATGGCTTCGAGCTGAACAGACCTGATCGGAGCTCTCGAGGCGCGCGCGGATCGCCGCGAGTTCGAGTTGGCTCTACGGGAAACCCCGGCCGGTGAAGCGGCGCAGATCGAGAGGCTCGCGGCCCTCGGCATGATCAAGACCGAGCGAGAACCCGTTCGACCTGCTGGCCGTCGACGAGATCCAAGAAGTCACGGGCATGCCGGTGCGGTGCAGCGCTTCGTCGACATGGGCATCGCGCGGTACCTGCTGGGACCCGCTCCGCGCTGCATCGTCGGGCAACGGCTCGTGCCGCGCATCTGTGCTGACTGTGCGGTCCCGGCCGAGCCCACGGCGGTGCTGCTGTCCGCGATTGGTCTCGCGAACGACACAGTCATCAGCGGCTTCCGGCGCGGCGAAGGTTGCCAGAGCTGCCGCAACCGCG
>JBDSBS010000130.1:0-3762 GCA_039921435.1 Planctomycetota bacterium
CCGCCGATGGGCACGTGGTCACCTACTCGATCCGGCTTGGCCGATTGGCCTTCGACTTCACCGAGGCCGGGGAACTGCATGGGCGAGGCGTGGAGGCTGTATTTCGCTTCGGTGGGAGTGGATAGCCGCATCCGCGGTCCAGTGGGCGCCTCGAATGCCGTGGTTGCTGCCCCCCTGAGTTGGTATAGGAATGGCCGCGGGCCCTTGCCAACGGCCCGTCTGTCCGCTCGAAGCAACGCCGAATCGCGTCTCGTTTCCACCTCAGCTACCGTTCTCGATGCTTCCATGCACAACAGCCCATCTCCACAAGTGTGGTTCGAGGTTGCTCCGATAGTAGGCAGCGGCTGTCCAGCTGCAGAGACGCGATGTTCCGCCGCAAGAAGTTGAACGCAGAGCAAGCCGGGCTCCTGGCCGACGACATGGTCGTCATCGTCGACCAGTCCGTGAATCCGTACCTCGTGCTCTTCCACGAGCCGATCGGCTACCGCGCGGAGCAGATCCGGGCTCTGCGCAATCGCCTCGTGGCGATGAACCCCGACGGCGAGCCAAAGACGCTCGTCGTCAGCTCGGCCGTGCGCGGCGAAGGCAAGACCGTGGCGGCGCTCAACCTCGCCATGTCGTTCGCCGAACTGGAACGTCAGCAGGTCGTGCTCGTCGACGCCGACCTGCGGCGCTCGAGCTGCGAGCGCTACCTGAACCTGAATCCGGAACCGGGGCTCGTCGACGTGTTGCTCGGCCGAGCGTCGGTCGAGAAGGTGCTGAGGCCGGCCGGATTCCGGCAGCTCATGTTGCTCGGCTCGGGTTCTCCAGTGGCCAATCCGGCCGAGGTGTTGAGCACCTCGCGCCTCGACGAACTGTTTCATCGTCTGAAGGAACGGTTCCAGTACGTGGTCATCGACACGCCGCCCGTGTTGCCGTCGACGGATGCCGGAGTGCTGGCGTCGCGAGCCGACGGCACGCTGATGGTCGTGCGCCTCGAGCACTCGTTGAAGAAGCAGACCCGCGAGGCCGTGCGTGTCGTGCAGGACATGGGCGGCAACGTTCTCGGTTGCTTCGTCACCGAGCTGCGTGGCAAGGATCCCGAGAGCGACCACCGCCTAGCCTATGGGCCGTCGCCCGTCGGGGAGGAGTGAGTTTGACGGGCTTCAAGGAGACCCTGAGGGACGCCGTGCGGCAGATGTCCTTCCGCACCTCGCTGGACAACCTCAAGAAGAAGGGTGTGCAGCAGGTCAGCGTGCTGGGCATCGATCGCATCATCGCGCTCATCGAGGCCGCCGTGCATCGCAGTCTCAAGTCGAAACTCGCCGGCGGTGAACGCGAAGCGGTCGCCGACGCGACCAAAGCAGAGTTCTTGCGCCTGTTGCGCAGCAACGAGGACTTGCTGCGGCAGAAGAGCGAGGTGGAGCGCCAGAAGGAGCAGGCCGAGGAGGAGATCGACCAACTCCGGCGCGAGCTGAGTCAGCAGCGGCAAGAGCTGCAGGTCAAGATGGAGCAGAGTTCGGGCTCGTTCGCCAATCGCTACGAGGGCGAGAACGTGCTGATCGCGCACAAGGTCTCCGAAGTGATGCAGGCCTTGGCCCTTGCCGGCAATCAGACGGGCGGCGGAGTGGAGGAGAAGGTGATGGAGCTCGTGATGGACGTCATCGCGGGCGAACGCAAGTCCGCGGACGAGGCGCGCCGCGCCTTGCAGGATCGTGAGATCGATACCCTGCAGCGGCGGATCAAGAAGCTCAACGAATCACTCGGGCAAACCGAGCAAAGGCTGCAGCAGGTCGCGGCGATGAAGAGTGTCGATGGCGGCATCTCGTCGGTCTACCGCGACGTGCAAGGCCTCGACGGCGACGAAAACCAGGTCGAGAAGAAGAAGGGACTCATGGCCGAGATCTTCAAGGCGAACCTGCAGCTGCACAAGCAGCGCAAGGGTGTGTCGTGACGACGGCCGACAAACGGACAATCCAATGAGCGAAACCAAGCAGACGGGCGATAGCCCGAAGGGCGAGAGCCCAAAGAAAGATCACGGTGTGCTGTACATCGGCATGGACCTAGGTACGTCGCGGACCTCGGTGTCCGCCAGCAACGGCGTGCGCGAGACGGTGCAGTCGATGGTGGGCTACCCCAAGGATGTCGTCAGCCAGAAGCTCCTGAAGAAGGATGTGCTGTTCGGCAAGGAGGCGCTGGAGAAGCGTCTGTCGTTGCGGCTCTACAAGCCGCTCGAGAAAGGTGTGCTCAAGTACACGGGCGACGCCAACAAGGACGCCGAAGCCAAGGTAAACCTCAAGGCCGCGCAGGACTTGATCGGCGAGGCCATTCGCTTGGCCAAGCCGCGCAAGGACGAGCTCGTCTACTGTGTCATCGGCGCACCTGCCGAGGCATCGGTGAAGAATAGGGAAGCGATCATCGAAGCGGCGCGCGCCCACGTGGACTCGGTGATGTTGTGCAGCGAGCCGTTCTCGGTCGCCTATGGCCTGGACTGGCTCGAGGACGTGCTCGTCTGTGACATCGGTGCTGGCACGACGGACTTGTGCCGCATGCACGGCACGATGCCCGAGGAGACCGATCAGGTCATGTTCGACATCGCGGGCGATGCAGTCGACGCCGAGCTGGCTCGACGCATCGAGCAGACGTGCCCTGGGGCCCAGTTCACCATCCACATGGTGAGGGACATCAAGGAGCGGCACGGGTTCCTCGGTGAGCCGATGGAGCGCTGCATGGTGGACTTGCCCGTCGACGGCAAGCCGACCCCGTTCGATTTGACGGATCAGATTCGCGGTGCGTGCGCGATCCTCATCGAACCGATTCTGAAGGGTATCCACAAGCTGGTGACATCGTTCGAGCCCGACTTCCAGGCCAAGCTCAAGAGCCGGGTGTTGCTGGCGGGCGGCGGGTCGCAGGTCAAGGGGTTGGACTCGGCCGTGGAGAGGGCGATGAAGGAACGGCTGGGCGGGGGCAAGGTGATACGGATCGAGGAGCCGGTGTACGGAGGTGCCAACGGGGCGCTCAAGATCGCGCACGACATGCCGGCTGAGTTTTGGGAGCAGCTAAAGTAGGGCAACCAAGGCCCGGAGCGGGCTTGGTTGCCTGCCGCCGATGCAGCCGGCGCTGCGCGCGGCTGATCGGCGGCAGGGGGCTGATCGGCGGCTTGGGGCGGCTGGAGCCACCCAGCTCGCGGGGCTGGGGGGGGGGCAGCTGGGCAGGGGCGGCTGGTGCGCGGCGGGGGCCGGCTACTTGAGGGCGTAGTCGTCCTGGAGGATGCGGCGCAGTTCGGAGAAGTCGCGGATCTCGTAGGTGGGTTGGGTGGCGCCTTGTTCTTGGGCGTGTCGGCCGCTGCGGCGGATGCGGACTGTGGACCAGCCTTCGCGATTGCAGGGGTCGATGTCGTGGGTGGGGTTGTCACCGACGTAGAGGCAGCGCTGGGGTGTGAGTTTGAGGCGCTGCAGCACGCGGCGGTAGAGCTTGGGGTTGGGTTTGCTGAAGCCGACTTGGTCGGTGAAGAAGATGGCGGAGGGGGTGAGGAACTCGAGGACCTCGAGGCGAACGAGCTTCTCGGCCTGCTTGATGGTGATGCCGGCGGAGATGATGCCGCGCAGGATGGGGGTAGTGGCCAGCCAGCGCAGGAGTTCGTAGACGTCGTCGTAGACCTTGAGCTCGCGCCACTTGGTGGCGTGGTAGGCGACGACGCCGGCGGCGACGATGACGGCGCGATTGTGGCCGGCGGTCGAGTCGGAGCCGAGGCGGTCGAGCACCTTGTCGAAGTGGCCGCTG
>JBDSBS010000131.1:0-2876 GCA_039921435.1 Planctomycetota bacterium
CAACGCGCCTGGTGTGCACGAGCTGACTCTCTCGGTCAGGTAGCAATCAGTCGCGGAGATGTTCGAGGAGCTCCTCGACCCAGTTCCTGCGGTTGGTATTGGAGTCTGCGTCCACCATTGGCGACAGGAGCATTGCCGTGAGACCGCTGCTCGTCAGCTGGCCAAGATGATCGAGGGCCTGAAGTCGAACCAGCAATGGCTGGCTCGGGTCGCTCGCGGTGGTCGTCGATTCGAGGAGGCGCAGGTCCACCGGCCCAGATGGGGTCCTCGGCCCATTGGTCAGCAGGTCGATGAGTTCGCTGGCAATCTGCGTTGCCCGTTGCGCCAGACGCGGCTCCGCAGCTTGTGTGCCGAGTTGCCGAATCACATCGGCCGCATAGATGCAGTGGTCGGCAATTCGGCCGATCGCGCTCCGGTACGCCAGGTCATCGCGGTTCGGTTCGGTGGCGAGTTCGACGGCCATGACGTAATTGAGCGTTGACGTGGCGTCCTCCTGCTCCGGCCAGACCATCTTCGCCACCATCCACGCTGCCGAAACCGCGAGCAGCCCGGCGAGCAGCAACCTGCGCCCACTGCGCCCCGCCGCCATGCGCCCCACGAACGCACGTCGCGACGCCGGTGCGGTCGCCGTCGCCACGAGCCGGTCGATCACTTCGGGCGACAGCGCCTCGACTCTGCCCCGGCCACGCCTCACCGACGCCTCGAGCACTCGAAGTTCTGCCTCTTCGGTGATCATCTCGCCGGCACCCGGAGTCTCGGCCTCGACCAGCCGGTTCCAGAACGGGTCGGGCGAGGAAGTTCGTAGCTTGGCGCTCATGCCTGTTCGGCTCCCGCGTCGAGTTGCCGCATGTCTGGTTCTTGCGCGTCGTCGCGCGCGAAGTGGCCAAGGCTCTGCAAGGCGAGGCGCAGTGCGCGCCGGCCCTTGAGGCGAGACACGTAGATGGAATTTGCCGTCGTGCCAAGGCGCCGCGCCAACTGCTCGGCGGGCACGGTGTCGCCGGCATCGAGATCCGCGCGCAACACTGCGCGCTGCAGGGTCGGCAGTCGGTTGATGCAGCGCGTCACGTCAACGGTCAGGCGTCGTCGATCGGCGGTTGCCACGTCCACACCGATTCGTTGGGGGATCAACTGGTCGAGATCGCCCGGCAGTTCCATCTGGTTGCGTCGGCGCATGTCGAGCAGTCGAAGGGCGCAGTTGCGGGCGATGACCGAGAGCCAGGCACGCAGCGTGCCGCGAACCTCGTCGAATCGCGGGGCTGCGTGCCAGGCACGGATGCTGGCCAGGCTCATCACTTCATCGAGTTCCGAATCGTCGAGCATCTTGCCAAAGCTGTGTCGCAGCCGGGATCGCACGAGGCCACCGTAATCTTCCAGCAGGTGGCGCAGCCCTTCGGGGTCACCGGCTCGGAACAGCGCGACCGTCTGGTGGTCGCGATCCGGTTCGGCGCCGGGATTGGAGCTGTCGTCACGAATGGTCACAGGTAGTACCCGCGCATCTTAACCAGGATGCGTTACGGACCCTCTTGCTCACGCGGCGCCGACGGTTAGGCGTCGCCCCCCACGGCAGTCTCATGGCAGGGGGAAGTCCTCGCAGAGCCCTTGCACGACCGGGCGGAAGCGCTCCGGGTCGCTGCCGCGAACGATGCCGACCAGCACCTCGGCGATTGTCGCAATTTGGTCCCGCCCGAAGCCGCGAGTCGTCACTGCGGCCGTGCCTACACGCAGGCCTGACGTGACCATGGGCGGGCGGGGGTCGCCGGGGATCGCGTTCTTGTTGACCGATAGCCCGGCCGCGAGCGCGCGTTCTTCGACTTCGGCGCCCGTCGCGTTGGCTTTGCGAAGGTCGACGAGCACGATGTGGTTGTCCGTGCCGCCGGTGACGAGATCGAGCCCCTGCTCGAGCAGGCACGACGCGAGCCACGCGGCGTTGTCCTTGACCTTCTGCTGGTAGGTGCGGAACCCGGGCTGCAGCGCTTCCTGGAACGCCACGGCCTTGCCGGCGATCTGTTGCACCAGCGGCCCACCTTGCGAACCGGGGAACACGGCAGAGTTGATGGCCTTGGTGTGGGCGCTTTGACTCAAGATCATGCCGCCGCGCGGGCCGCGCAGCGTCTTGTGGGTCGTCATCGTCACCACGTCGGCGACGCCGACAGGGCTCGGCACGACGCCGGCCGCCATCAATCCAGCCGGGTGGGCGATGTCCGCCAGCAGAACGGCGCCGACTTCGCGGGCGATCGCTGCGAAGCCCGCGTAGTCGATATCGCGGCAGTAGCTGCTGCCACCCGCGATCAGAACCTTCGGTTTGTGCGCGCGCACGATCGTGCGCACGTCGTCGAGCTCGATGCGCCCCGTGCTGTCGACGCCGTATTGGCGTGCATCGAAGATCATGCCCGTATGGCTCTTCTGGTGGCCATGGCTCAGGTGGCCACCGGCCTTGAGCGCCATGCCGACGATGCGTCCGCCGGGGCCGGCGAGCGCCAGCAGCGCGGCGAGATTGGCGGTCGTGCCCGAGTGAGGTTGCACGTTGGCGTCGTCTGCACCCGCAAACAACGACAGGGCGCGCTGTCGGGCAAGCTCCTCGATGCCGTCGGCCACTTCACAACCGCCGTAGTAACGCCGGTTGGGGTAACCCTCGGCGTACTTGTCCGTGATGCGGCTGCTGCAGGCCTCGCGCACGGCGGCAGAGCAGTGGTTCTCGGATGCGATCAGCGTCAGGGTGTTGCTCTGGCGGCGATCTTCGCGCTGCAGCCAGGCGGCGAGGTCTGGGTCCTGAAGGCGAAGGCTACTAGTAGGGTGCTTGTCGGCGTTGCTCACGCTCGACAACTTACGCGCGCGCCCCTTCGCCGGCCAGTGGAGCGGTGGTGGAAGAGCCGAAG
>JBDSBS010000132.1:0-13485 GCA_039921435.1 Planctomycetota bacterium
CGGGTCTGCAGACGGATGAGGCGAAACAGCCCTTCGTTGGTTGGCAGACGGTCCGGGCACAGGCAGCGCAGCGCATAGACGCTGGCCGCGAGCACGATACTCCGGTTGGCGTTGACGCCGCCGCGGGCTTGGTCGCACGTGGCGCGCCAATCGAACTCGACGCCGTTCCTGCGGATGCTGAGAAACAACTCGATGTGCAGCTTGCCGCTGCCGAAGCCATCGCCTTCGAGATGGTCGCTGGCGGCAAACGCACCTGGCCGCAGAGTGCGCAGCATGCTACGGCCAGCCCGTTCCGTATAGTCGAGCAACTGCGCGGCGGTCGCGCGCACGCGGGCCAGACCGTTTTCCTCGGCAAACCCGACCAGGCGCTGCTCGAGCTGGGCCAAGCTCGCTTCCTGCGCGCGTAAGTCGGCCAACCGCTCGGATGCCCCACGCACGTTGCGCGCGAACAGGCGCAGGAAGTCGGCCTGCGGGACGCCACGCCGACGCAGCAGCACCGGCGGCAGCACGAGTCCCTCGGCATGCAGATCGGCGGCGATCCCCATCGAACCCGGCGTGCTGCCACCGATGTCCGCATGGTGGGCCCGGTTGACGAGAAACCACTCGGGCCTCGACCGCTTGCCGAGGAACACCGGATGCACGAGCGTCACGTCGGGCAAGTGCGTACCACCGGCGTACGGATCGTTGAGGATCACAACATCACCGGGTTGCAACGCCAACGTCTGCCGCGCCGCAGCGACGGCGTCCCCAGCACTGCCCAGGTGGACCGGAATGTGCGCCGCCTGCGCCAGCAATCGGCCCTCGCTGTCGAAGATCGCAACCGAGAAGTCGCGGCGCTCGCGGATGTTGGGGCTCACGGCGCTGCGTTGCAGCCGCGCTCCAGCCTCTTCGCAGAACGCGCTGACGAGGTGATGGAAGACCTCGAGTCGAACCGGATCGACGAGCTGCTTGGCCACGCGGAGCAGTGTTGCCGCCGCGCGAGCCAGCTCCAAGCGCGGCACCTGAAATGCTTGCGGCCGCGCGGGTCAACGCGCAGCCGCAGGTCGGTCAAGCTACGAACGGAGAGCCGCCTCAGCGGCCGCCGCCACCGCCGTTGTTGCCACCGCCACCGCCGTTGTTGCCACCGCCGCCAGCGCGACCGGCGCCGCCGCCGTTGTTGCCGCCGCCGGCGTCGCCGCCGCGACCGCGACCGCGCGGCATGGACTCGCGGATCGCGTCGAGAGCCTTCTGCGCATCGTCGAGCTTGTTGGCGTCTAGGCCCTTCTTGAGCGAGCTGACGTTGGCGTCGAGCTTCTTGGCGTCTTCTTCGCCCATGCGCCCCTTCGCGCCCTCGAGCATCGTCTCGGCACCGGCCAAGCCATCCTTGAACGCCTTCAACTCCTCAGCGGTCATCTCGCTGAGCTTCTTGGTGCCGAAGAGGGCACCCATGCCGCCGCGGCGTCCCTGGCCTGGCTGGCCACCCTGACCACGACCGCCGCCTTCCGCCATGCGCTTGGCGCGCTCGATCTGCTGCTCCACGCGCTTCGTGGCTTCGTCGTCGCCCTCTTCCTTGGCCTTGGCGAGCTGCTTCTCGAGCTCGGCCATGCGAGCGGCCGGATCCATGCGAGCTGCACCGCCGGCCCGACCCGCACCTTCGCCGCGTTGGCCGCGTTCGCCACCAGCGGGGGGAGCATCGCCTTCCGCACGCGCGGGACGATCACCGCCGGCGCCGACGCTCGCGACATTGCCGAGCAGCTTCTCGTACTTGACCTTGAAGGCATCGCGCTCCTTCGTTTTTCCAGTCGAGCTCAGCAAACCGAACTGCTGCTTGGCCGCTTCCTTGGCAAGCTTGTGCTCGGGCGCCTTGGCGAGGAACTGCTCATAGAGTGCCATCGCACCGATGAGGTCTCGCTCGCCCTTCTCGAGCCAGAAGGCCTTGTAGAAAATGCCCTCGGCCTCGGCGGAGGCAGGAGCTTGCGCCGTCAACGGCAACGCCAGGGCGAGTAGGGCAGCAGCAAATCGAATCTTCATCGGGGTTCCTCTGTCTTCGTGGGAAAGTGTCTTCGTGGGAAGGCTTGGTGTCGGAGTGGTTGTGATCATCCGCTTTCACGGATGAGCCGAGCACGATAGGCGACATACGCCGAGGTGCGCCAACTGCCCACGTAACGCTTTGGTAGCTCGTGCGGAGCCCTGCCCCCCAAGCCCCACTTTACTTGTGTACGAACCCCAACCAAGAGGAACGATGCAAGCGCGCAGGCCTGATCCCGAACGAGTCCCAGAACCAACGGCGGCAGCCACCATGCCGACCCCTTCCACCCCACGACCCGCCAGTTGCCAACCGGAAGCCCATGCCCCCGAGATGGTTCGCGAGCCCCAACCACCGACGCCCAGTGGTCATTGGCGCATCCCCACCGACCCGCCGCCCGTGTGATACGAAGGCAGACTCCAAACCCTCGCGGGGTCAGAGCGCGCGACGCCGGGATCCAACGCAGCTCGCCACCAATGGCAGGCTGCGGGATCGACCTCCGAACACTCTCCGGATCAGAACACGATGAAGGTCGACTTGACCGGCGACAAGCTGCGCAGCATGCCGGTGCCGGGGACCTCGTCGAGCATCTGGGAGTAGACGGTGATGCCACTCAGCAGGTTCGCGGGCACTGGTATCGGTATCGACATCATGCCTTGTGCGTTGAGCGGACCCGTCCACAACAAGATGAACCCATCCATCAACGGAAGGCCTTGGAACGGCGAAGTCGTGTTGACGAAACTGATGCCGAAATAGCCGGTGCTGTTCGCCACACCACCCAGTGTCCACGTCAGAATGCTGCCACCGACCACCCCGCCCTGCACGAGGAGCTGGCACGGGTTGGAGTCGATGTACCACACCACCGAGTTGTTGCTGTTGCCGAGGGCATTCGTCGCGTACGTGGTCTGGAAGCCGAGCGGCATGCCTGTTGGCGCCGTGAACCGGACCTGAGTGTCACTGAGCACCTGGACACCCGTGATCGTCTGCCCCCCAACGTGCACCGCGGTCGTGCCGGTGAAGCCGGAGCCGCCCAAGGTCACCTGGCCCGGGTTGACGGTCTGGACCTGCAAAGGCGTGACAGAGCTGATCACCGGCAGGCCCGTTTGCACGGTCAGACAGCCGATGGATTGGCGGAACGCGTTGATCTGGGCTTGCTCGGTGGGACCGAAGGACGACGGGTTGTTCGAGCAGCCACCGACGAACGAACACATGATGTTGCACGGCGACGCACCGTCGCAGTGGGCGGCACCGAAGTTGTGGCCGATCTCGTGCGCCGTGACGGCAACGCGTTGGCTGTAGTTGTTGCTGAAGCGCGTCTGCGACAGGCCGTAGGCGGCGCCGAGGTTGCACACGGTCGATAGATAGGCGACACCGATCGTGCCGCCGCTGGTCGCCCCGATCGGGCGCCCCGTGAACAAGTGGGCGAGGTCGCGCGCGAAGAAGTAGTTTGCGTTCCAGTAATTGCGGAACTGAGTCAGCAGCGTGCCCGGCACGTTCGTTGTGTACGGGTCCGGCGAGCTGTCGACGAGCAACTGCGACACGACGAACGAGATCTGCACGTAGTTCGTGTAGATCACGCCAAAGGCGTTGACGATGCCTGTGACGTCGTTCTGCGTGTTCGTGATGCTATTGCCGTTCAACTGGTAGAGCGGGTAATCCGCTTCGATCGCGAGTTGCGCCTGGTAGGTGATGTCCTCGCCGCCCAGAGCCGGCACAGGTCCTTGGAATACCCCCGGCACGCCGCAATGAACGGGCAAGGCGACGTTGTCCGCGCTGCGATAGACCACGTGCGTCGAGAGCGCCGCCGAGGGCTGGACTTCGCGCAGTGGCTGCACGACCCACAGGTCGCCGGACGCCCGCCGCACGAATGCCGTAAGCGAACCCGCGACGATCGTCGCAGCCGCAATGCTGCCTGGCTCCCCGCGCAGGGAACCGCGGTAGGTCACACAGGGCGGCGCTGGCAGCGCTTGCAGGCCGTTGGGGCCGCGCTCCCAAAGCTGGAACGAGGGGGAACGCACGTCGAACAGCACCAGATCCAGGATCGCGGGTTGGCCGGCAAGGATCACATCGATCGCGGCCGCCGCTGGTTGGCCGGGCGCAACGGCCAGATCCTGCAGAGTTCCCGCGGCGACATCGAACTTCTGGAGCACTCGCGGGGGCGCCAAGGCGACCCTCATCACGGTCTTTGGCGAGAGTTGCTGCTGGGCAGCCAGCGGGGCGCCACTGCTGAGCACGACACTGCTGAGCACGACACTGCTGAGCAGGGTACAGAAAAGTGAAACGATGCAGCTGGTGATCCTGAGCATGGCAAACCGATCGGGGCTAGGACGGGGAGACGAGCTGAACAGTGTACCGTGTCGCTCGGCGTTTCGCCCGGGCTGCACCGAGCTCATCGGCCAAAAACTTCGCACTAGTTCGAGGCGACGTCAGCGGTGGGCGCGCGCACGTTCCAGGAGGGCGTCTCGCACCATGCTACCGAGTTCACTGCAGCGATGTTCGCCGGCCCGCAAACCGCGAATCTTCCCGGCCTGGATCAGGTTGGCCACCGTCCCCTCGAGTTCCTTGCCGGCTTCCTGCTGACCGATGTGGTCGAGCATCAGCGCCATGGCCAAGATCGTTGCCAACGGGCTGGCCTTGTCCGTGCCTTTGTACTTGGGCGCCGACCCGTGAATGCCTTCGAACATCGAGACCTTGCCCGGGTGGATGTTGCCCGACGCCGCGATGCCCATACCGCCGATCAACATCGCGCCGAGGTCCGTGATGATGTCGCCAAAGAGGTTGGTCGTCACTGCGACATCGAACCACTCGGGGTTCTTGATCATCCACATGCACGCCGCATCGATGTAGGCGTGGTCGGTGGCGATGCCGGGATAGTCGACAGCAACCTCGGCAAACGTGCGCGTCCACAGGTCCTGAGCCCGCACGGCATTCGCCTTATCGATGAGCGTCACTTGCGGCTTGTCCTTGCCGGGCTTTGGTCCTCGCTTTTGCGCCAGCTCGAACGCGTGCCGAATGATGCGCTCGGTGCAGCGTCGCGTGTAGACCATCTCCTGCAGCGCGATCTCGTGCTCGGTGCCCTTCTTGGTGAAGCCGTAGATACCGGCGTACGCGTCCTCGGTGTTCTCGCGCAGGAAGAGGATGTCGATGTCGGCCGGCTTCTTGCCCTTCAGCGGACAGAGCGACTCGTGGTAGAGCTTGACCGGGCGCAGGTTGACGTAGAGGTCGAGCTTGTGCCGCATGCCGGCGATGATCGCGAACTCGAGCTTGCCGACCTCGATGCGAGGGTCACCGATCGCGCCGAACAGCACTGCGTCCATCTGACGTATGCGGTCGAACGCCGCGTCGGGCATCGTCTCGCCGGTCGCCAGGAAGTGCTCGGCGCCGTACGGCAGCGCTTCACGTTTGGTCTGGAAGCCGTAGATGCTCTGGATTGCGTCGAGGACCTTCTGGGCCTCGATGACGACCTCGGCACCGATGCCGTCGCCAGGGAGAATGCCGATGTCGTAAACCTTGCTCATCCGTGCTGCGGGCCCAGGGAAGGGGTTGTGGTCGGGTCGACCACGAGGGGCAAACAGTATGGCGTCCGGCCCGGCCTCGGCCAAACGGAATGAGGCACGAACTCCGCTGGCGAACTCCGCTGGCGCACTCCGGCTGGCCAGTGCGAGCCGCGGCGGGCGTCGCTACACTGCCGCCCCTGATCAACCACTGATCAACAACAGCGCCGGCGGCCCTTTCTGGCCTCTGTTGCGCCGACTCAACCTTTGGTTGCGGCCGCCGCCGCGCTGAGAAAGCTCCGAGCCGACCACATGACGCAACGACCGCTTCTGTCCGCCTTCTGCGCCCTCGCACTGCTCGCCCATACCAACGCACAAGACGACGAGGCGGACTTCAACCAGCGCCAGGCCAAGTCGCTCAACGCGTTCGCCGAGAAGGCCTTCAAGAAGGGGTTCCCGCGGATCGCCAAGGTGGTCTGGCTGCAGACCATCAAGCTCTACGATGCCGACAACGCGGAGGCCTGGATCTCCCTGGGTTACGTCAAGATCGGGGCGAGCTGGAACCCGGACCCCAAGCACCCCTATCCAACGACGGACACCGGCAGCGGCTCGGAAGGGCAACCGCTGCAGAAGAACTACGAGGCGCTGAAGAAGGACCTCGCCAGCCAGCACAAACGACAGGCGGAGAAGTGGGCCAAAGCCGGCCGCACCGACCGCGCGCTACATCACTGGCGCTCCGTGCTGCGCTGGGTGGACGACGACCAGGAGGCGAAGAAGGCACTGGCCTACGTCGAAGTCGGCACGCTGAGCGGCACGGACCTCGAGAAGACGCTGTACGAGCGCAGCAAGATGATCGAGAAGGCCGTCGAGGAGCAGTCGAAGATCGACTACGAGATCAAGAAGGTCGATGGCATCGCGTGCGCGCCGCTGGACGAGGCCCAGGTGAAGTATGTGACCGTGCAGTCCGAGCACTTCACGCTGCATGGCGACGCCGAGGAGGAGACAAACCTGTTCGAAGCGCTGCGGTGGGCAGAGCGCACACTGCAGGTCTGCAAAGTGGCGTTCCCGTGGTCGTACCAGGACAGCAAGTGGCCATTGGAGTGGGCCTGCCTGGTCACCAAGGAGACGTATCACCAAATCCTCAAAGCCAACAAGGTGCCCGACCTCGAATGGAAACTCGAGCACGGGGCGAGCACCGTCATCGGCAACACCGAACTCACCAACACCGCGGGCGTTCAGGTGCTCTACGACTCGTGTGTGCGTAACGTCGCGCAGGGCTATTCGGGCTTCCGCTCGACGGGCTACAATGAGGGGATCGGGCACACGTTCGTGGGCATGATGTTCAACAACAATCGGCTGTTCTCCATCGATCGGAAGCGACAGGAGGGCACGTCGGCGAGCGAAGAAGACCGCGAGTTCCAGTCGCCGGACTTCGACGTCTGGAAGAACCTCAACCTCGAAATGGCATGGAAGAGCACCGGCGGCGTTCCGGCCAACATGCTGCCGTTCTGCGACGCATCGGCGTTCACCAACGAGGAGCGCATCAAGGCGTGGTCGTTCTGCGACTACATGATGCGCCGCGATCCAGAAATGCTGCGCGCGATGGACGCTATCGCGCAGGAGCTCAAATCGCAGCGCAACAAGCAGCCCGCCGAGTTCGAGAAGCGCTTCGAGGAAAAGCAACCGGTCACGATCCCCCAACTCGACAAGGAGTGGGAAGACTTCTGGACCGGCGCTTCTCCGGTTCTGAAGGCAATCCAGAACAACACACCGCCGTTGAACGCGATCAGCAAAGGCGTCGACAAGTGGCTCGAGGCGTTCAACGAAGCGCGCAAGAAGTTCAAGCGCGCGCCAGTGACCTGGTCGGCCAACTTCTCGGCACGGTGCAAGGAGCACGCCGATTACTTGAAGAACAACAAAGACCAGCGCGGGGCGGCCGCGGAGCACACGGAGAAGGTCGACCTCGGCGGCAGCTACATCGGCAGCCTGTTCGCGCAGATGGCAGTGGTGCAGACCGGCGCCAACATCGCCAAGGCGAAGAAGCTCTTCGAAGAGTGGATCTACCTGCCCGGCTACCGCGACGTGCTGATCAACCACACGATCCTGTCGGTCGGCATGTACCTCGAGGGCGACATCCTCGTGATCAATGCAACGAGCGGCATCGGCAAGTCACCAGATCCCCAAGCAGGCTTCGATTGCTATCCGCCGCGCGACGACAGCGGCTCGATCTTCGATCGCGAGGTCAAGGTCGAAGACCTCGGACCAGAGGTCGAGCAGTTGTTGGCAAAGCACGAACGCGCCGGCCAGAAGACGATCGGGTTCCCGCTGACCATGCACTTCGGCAGCACCGGGGGCATCGATCTGCGTAGCTCGCTCGCCTGCAATGTCGCGACCGACAAGGGCGAGAAGATCGAAGGCGTATTGGTCTTCGACAGCGGCGAGATCCGCCGCAGTACGGCACCTGGCATGGCGACCTTCTGGCCGTTGAGTCCGCTGCCGAAGGGCAAGATCCAGTTCACGTGGAGCTGGACGAAGGACGGCAAGCAAGGCGTCATCCGCGGCGGCTTCGGCGCCAAGTGATCTGCCAGGTTCCACTGGCTCGCTCGACTCACCAGAGCAGACGCTTGGCCCGCACTTCGAGCGCCTTGACTTCGGTGCCGCGCGCGATCCAACACCGCCAGTCGACGCCGTCGTAATCCCCGATCTCGCGGTTGTTGAACCAATCGCGCAGCTCGGCGACGGCGCCGATGGGCGACAACACGGGATCGCCCTTGGCAAGCGTGCGCAGCTCGATCGCGAGGATCAGGTCGCCTGCCTGAATCTCGGCGTCGGGCTGGTCCTGCTTGAAGACACGCTCGACGACGACCACCTGGCCAGGAATAAGCCGCGGCTCGGCGGTCTGGTCGCCTGTGAACTGACGATGCATCGCGATCGAGGCCAGACGCACCCGCTCTGGCGCCTCCGCGTAGGCGAAGTCGCGCGTCAACAAGCCCGACTGTTTGACGACAGCCCACACCGCGGCGGGCAAGGGTGCAATCAAGAACGTCTGCTCCTGACCCGTGCGTTCGACTTTCAACGCGACGTCGACTCCGACCGGGCACTTCAAGAGCTCCATGGCGAAGCCGGGGCTCCAAGTGATCGGCACCGAGCCGAGCACCAACACACTGTCGCCGGACTTGACGCCGGCCTTCGCCGCTGGACCGCGGTCATCGACGTCCATGACGACTACGCGGCCGTCGTCGTCGATCACGCGCATGCCGAGGTCCGGGCTGCGCAGCTTGTAGGGCGCGAACAACAGCCCGAGCACCTGCCGGCGCACGTGATCGACGGCGATGGCGTAGCCCTTGTTGTTGAACGTGCCCCCACCGGCGCTGTTGATGCCGACCAGCCGCCCGTTCATGTCGAGCAGGGCGCCACCGCTGTTGCCGCCGTTGATCGCCGCGTCCGTTTCGAGCAGGTTCTCGAGCTTCGCCCAGCGCCCGCGCACGCGAAGCCCCTGGTCCTTCGCCGTGACGACGCCGTAGGTGATCGTATTGGCCCGGCCGTGCGGGTTGCCGATCGCCGCCACTGGTTCGCCAACGGCCAGCGCTTCCGAGCTGCCCAGGTCCACGGCCTGCACTTGCTCGCCGGGCTCCAGCTCGAGTTGCAACAGCGACAAGTCGTTCTCGCGCGAGATGCTCAGCACGCGCACGTTGTATTCCTTGCCGCCGAACACCCTGGCCCTCACGGCGTGATCCGCGCGCATCGAACCGTCGGGATTCGTCGCGTCGTCGACCACGTGCCAGTTGCTGATCGCGAGGCCGGAGCGATCGATGATCACACCCGAGCCCAAGCTCAGCGTGACGAACTCGGGCTTTGAGAGCGAAGCGAACGGATCATCGGGATCCTGCTTGGCAGTGTTCTGGGCGACGTAGATGTTGAGCATGGCGCCGGTCGTCTTCGCCACCATCGCGGTCAAGGAGCTCTCGCGCCGGAGCCGATCCGCAGTTGACACCGCAGCTGGCGCGCGGATCGACTCCCCGGCCGCGGCCCCGGCCTCGATCTCACCAGCGAACACGCTGCGCACGCGCGCGATGCCGACGAACGTCGACAGGTTGGTCTCGGTCGTGACCCGATCGCCGCGCATGGCGAAGGCTTGCTCGAGCGGATCGAGCAAGCCGGCATCGCCGATGCCGAGCAGGCGGCCCGTGGCGTCGACGATCGCGCCGCCGCCGTTCTGGTTGCCGAGGTTGGCGTCAGCCTGGATGCGACCTCCCTCGCGGTCGCGTCGCGCGGACACGACACCGGCGGTGACGACGACTTGCGTACCGAGCGGGTTGCCGACCGCCAGCACGGCTTCGCCGAGCATGGCGCCGTCGTCGAGATTGCAGTCGGCGGCAGGCAGTGTCGTACCCGCGGGCAGATCCACCTGCAGCAGGGCGAGGTTGCTGGCGCCGTTTAACTTCTTCACTTTGGCCGAGAACGTGCATCCGTCGAGCGTGCGCACTCGCGGCGAACCGGCCTGGCAGACGTGCATGTTGGCGACGACGAGTCCGCTCTTGCTCAACACGACGCCCGAACCGAGTCCGGTGCTTCGCTGCACCGCACCCGGATCGTGTGCCGCGAGCTGTGGCCAGTCACCTTCACCGGTCCACACCGACACGACCGACGGAGCCACACGCTGCACGGCAGTCGCCATGGTCGACATCGCGATAGCCGGCGCCTGGATCAGCGTCGCGTTCTTGTGGGCCGCACCGCCCTGCCCGGCAGCCGCAAACTGCTTGGCAAACGCCCGGCGCACTGCCCCCGCCGACAACACGACGCCGAAGCTCGGCTGGCGCAGATCGTCCAGTGTCGGCTCGCTCCTGTCGCGCTGCACGTGCTCGGCGCTGTAGAGGCCGACCAGTCGGCCGTGGCCATCGAGCACCGGCGCTCCATCACAGCGTTCGTCGTTGCGCGAGTCCGTCATGAAGACAGCGGGCGGCTGCAGCAAGACACCGCGCATCTCGACGGCCGCGAGTGCTGCGCTCGCGACGCCAGCGAAGGCCAGCATCTCGTTGCCCTCGGGCCGCGCCAGGACCACAACGGGCTCGCCGGGCTCAGTGCGCTCGCCGCCGAGTTCGGCGAACGGCAACCCGCCATCGGGAGGCGCGACCCGCAGCAGCGCCAATCCCGTGCCGTCGTCGATGCGTTCGATGGCAGCCGGCAAGCGCGTGTTGTTCGCGTCGTTCAACTGCACGAGCAGCCGCTTGTCGTTCGCGCCCTGCACCTCCTGGACGAGGTGCTTCCAGGTGACGACCAACCCACCAGAGTCGACGATCACACCTGAACTGGCGCGCTCGATCGCGAACTTGCCGCGCGGGCCGTCGACCTCGACAAGCACGTAGACCACCGCCGCGCGCGCCTTCTGCACGACGGCCGCAGGCCCGGTGTTCAGCGCCGCCGCATCGCTGGCAGGCGGCGCCGTCACCGGCGCGCGGAGCAGCGAGGAGTTGACGACACCCTGCGCGGGCAGGGTTGCTGCAGCCAGCACGGCAACACTTGCCAGAACGAAGCTCGAACGCATGCCGGGAGCCTACCGCGCCCCGGGTGCCTCCGGCAGAGTCACTTGCCCTTGTTGTCGGCCTCGACCTTGGCGTTGGCTTCGGCACGCTTCAGACAGAGTTCCATCATGCGCTTTTGGTGCTTGAGGTAGTACTCGGCATTGCCCTTGACGAGGCTCATGGCGCTGACTTGCTGCTCCTCGTGGCCTTGGAACTGCGAGCCCGAGGCCGTCTTGCCCATGTAGTCCTCGAAGGCTTTCACCGTGCGCTTGATCGCCGGGTGCACGGACTGCCCCTGCTCGAGCGCTTTGGCGATCGCCTTGACTTCCTTGCGGGCCGTGCGGTCCGCGCCCGTCGGCGTCACTGCGCCGAGTTGCTTCAGCGCTTCGTCCGTGGCAGCAATGGCCTTGGTCAACGTCGAGGCATTTGCGTCTTTCAGCGATGGCTTGAGGTTGGCGACATCGACGAGTCGTTCACCATCGCAGCCGCCGCACTTGAACGCACCCGTGCCTCGGCAACCAGGGCAGGCACTCCATTGTTTGGCCTCGCCGATCTTGAGGCGCCCACCGCCGCCGCAGATGACACAGAGCAGGAAACCAGCTCCGCGACAGCCGGGGCAATGCACCTTCTCGAGTGGGTCGGGGAATGCGCCCTTGCCCGCACACGCGCGGCACACGGCCTCGTGCCCTTCCTTGCGCTTGCACTCGGGGCAGTTGTCCGCGTCTTCGCCGAAGCGCTCGCACGTTGGGCACTTCGTCTTGGTCGTGCCTTTGCAGGTGGAGCATTTTTCCGCGGTGTACTCCGCCCACTGCACCATGCCCTTGTCGTCGGTCGTCGTCGCTCGCTCGAACTTCTCGGGATTCACGTAGCGGATGTCGACCTGGGCCGCCGCGGCCGCACCGAACGTCAACGCCAATACAAGACTCAGCAACTTCATGATCTTCTCAGCCGATACCACAGGGGCCTCCTGGACTCGTTTCACAGACGATAGCAAGGGCGAACCAGAGCGCCACCCGGTCGCGCACGCCAACCCTTCACGAGCGGCGCCGCGAGAACCGCAGGCCCGACCACACGGCATCGATTGCGCAGACCTTGGTGTCGACCAGGCCCTGATCGAGGCCGAACGCCCGCACGACCCCATCCGACAAGTCCGTGGTTTACCCGAGGCCGAGCTTCTTCGGCAGCGGCGTGCCGGAGTAGTCGGGTGTCGTGGGCACGATCGGATCGCGCGGCGGCGCAGCAATGGCCTTGGTCAACGCGCTCTTCATGCGCGCCCACGACGCGTAGACCGCATCGGGCAAGGCTTCGCGCAAGTGGGCAGTTTCTCGAGAGCCGGGCACGAACACGATCGGCACCGCGCGCAGCGCCTTGCGTTCGCGCAACCACGTGGCGATCGCGCGCCCGTGCGAAAGCAAGCGAGCAACATCGATGACGACGGCAGCCGGCGGTGCTTTGCTCAACGACCGTGTCAACCTGGTGCCTGCATCCGGTCGCCAGTAGGCCTCGACGTCGTAGCCGTGTTGTTGCAAGCCGGCGACGCTCTCGGCGCATTCTTCGGCGTGCCAGTGAACGAGTACGATGCGCTTCACGAATCGTCGTCTCCGCTGTCGTAGGGCGCCCGCTCGGTCGGCCCTCCGTCGCCCTGCCCTTCGGAGGTCGCTGGATCTTCGCTGGGACTGGCCAGCCCCTCGGTCAGGCCCGCGCGCTGCAGCTTCAACCGAACGCGGCGGTTCTGCCGCCGCAGCCGATCGTTGCTCTGCTGCAGCCGCCTCAGCTCGTCGAGCAGTAGACCCACGTCGGCCGCGCCGACCGTCACCTCTCCACCCGCGCGCACCTTGTTGCGCAGAGCCTTGCTCACGATCTCGACCGGATTGTGCGTCGCCATATCCACTCGCTTACGCGCCTGGTCGGCAAGCGCAAGTGTCGACTGACCGACAGGCGCTGAGCCGCCCAACGCCCGGTCCGCCTCGGCGGGCAACGCAACAAAACGCCGAAGCTCGTAGCCATGGTAGCGGTGCTCCGCCGCCGCGCCCCGAGCCACGAAACGCGTCCGAAGGCGAACACTGACTGGCCAGCCGCCGCCAAGACGCCATGATCCAGACATGCAACCGAGTGATTCCGGCCCGGCCGACATCGTGCAGCGCAACGACGACGGCACCTTCACCAAGGAAACGCTGCAGCGCGCCATGAAGGCTCTCAAGAAGCGTCTCAAGCTGACGCGCCTGGACGACGAGTCTCGCCTTGGCCACGACGCCATGAGCAGAGGTGGCAAGTCGGGCGTCGTCGCGGTGCGCCCGCCGAACCAGTATCCTCCCGAAGTCTGGCAAGAGCTCGAGGCCAAGGGCCGCATCCGCGGCGACCGCCACGGCCTCTTCGAAGTCATCGACCAGCCCAACGACCCCTTGCCGTCCTGATACCGATGACCGAACTCAAAGATCTCCTGCGCACCGCCATCGATCGACGC